>JBGARN010000014.1:0-50929 GCA_044230205.1 Bacteroidia bacterium | reverse complement strand
CAAAAGTTTCGAGATATGCAATAATGTTGCTTAATAGTTCAGACTTCATGATTTTATGTATTGACAGGAGTATAATGAGAGGCCGAATTTATACAAAACTGCTTATTCGAAGATGTTTGAATCAAGGCAATTCAATTGTTTAAAAACTAATGGTAAAGTTTGATTATTGATAAAACATTTTTTTCAAATTTGACACTTATCAGAAAAGAAGAAATAATGAATGATAAAATTTCCACATTGAATGCTCACATTGAAAAATTGATACATTTGCATCAACAATCTGTTGCAGAAAATAAAAAAATTGTTGAGTTAAATAACAGGTTGAACAGCATAATAGAAGATCAAAGCATTAAACTTCATCAGTTGGATGAACAGTTAAAGCAGGCAAAACAGGCGCAGTTAAGCCGTAACGAAGAAAAGTCAGATTCGAATCTGGAACTTAAGAATAATATAAACCGTTACATTGAAGAGATTGACAAGTGCCTGGCGAAAATGAACCGATGATGATAAATGCACGCATAAAATGAGTGAGATACCGGTAAAAATTACAATTGTAAATCGTACCTATCCGCTTAAGGTTAACAGTAATGAACTGGCGATTTTAAGTAAAGCTGAAAAAGCAATTGCTGAAGTAGTCAGTGATTTTGAAAAAAATTATGCAATCACCGATAAACAAGACCTTATAAGCATGTCGTTAATTAAAATAGCAACAGAGCTTTACAGGATGAAAGGTGAACAAGAAACGGCACTATCGGAGGCCGAAGAAAAAATTTCAGGAGTTGTTGATAAAATTGACAGCTACTTAAAAACTACAAACGTTCTTTGAACCAAAAGGTTTAACAGCAGTTTAATCGTCTTATTAGTTTTTGTTGAATTGTCATGTGTATTGATTTATACTAACGTCAATTTTTGCAAGCACTATTTATGAGCTTTCATGAATAAAAATAATTGATGACTAACTGCGATAAAAAAACCTGACTGAATTCTGATATCTATTTTAAACTCAACATTAAAATACCATTGAAGCTATAAGGCTTAGCGGTAACTATTGCAGACCTCAAACACACTTCGGTGTGATCCTTAACAAGACACAGGCAGCATGAACAACCCGGCAGCTTCAGCCCTGGCGATTGGGGTTTAATAATCGGACAGGATTTGGTCAGGTTTTTTTATTTTAAATTTTGTCAAATCAGGATTGCAGACTTCAATCGAGTTGTGCAGAAAATAAATCAGGACTAAATGACAAACACTTAAAATTGTAACAAATAATTGACATATATAACCCGCTAAAGGCTACGGGCTTTTAGCAAAATGAGTTTAATAAAAATGGATGAACAATTGATAATAACCATAGCAGGAACAATAATTGGGCTTGTAGTTGGTGTTTTGATAACTTACCTGATTGTGGGTAAGTCGAATAAAGCAAAAGCAGAAATAGCAGAAAAGCAGGCGCAGGCTATCATCAGCGAAGCAGAAGCAAAGGCAGAAGTTATTAAGAATCAGAAAATGATGGAGGCCAAAGAGAAGTTTTACCAGCTGAAATCTGATCACGAAAAGCATATTTCAGAAAAAGACAAACAGATAGCTGCATCAGAAAACAGGATTAAACAAAAAGAACGCGACCTCAATCAAAAAACAGAGCAATTAAGCCGCAAGCAATCAGAAGCTGATGCCATTCAGCAGAACCTGAAAAACCAGCTTGCAATGGTGGAGAAGAGAAAAGAGGAATTGAATAAAGCCCATGAAAAGCAGGTGCTTCAATTGGAAAAAATTGCAGGTATGAGTTCAGCCGATGCCAAATCGCAATTGGTTGAAGCATTGAAAGCGGAAGCTAAAACTGCAGCCATGTCATTCATTAAAGAATCCATGGATGAAGCCAAACTTACTGCGAGCAAGGAAGCTAAACGCATAGTTGTCCAAACAATTCAGCGTGTAGCAACAGAGCATGCTATTGAAAATGCAGTTACTGTTTTCAATATTGATAATGATGAAGTAAAGGGAAGAATAATTGGCCGGGAAGGTCGCAACATAAGAGCACTGGAAGCAGCAACAGGTATTGAATTTATTGTGGATGATACACCTGAAGCAATTATCCTTTCGGGCTTTGATCCGGTGAGGCGTGAAATTGCGCGATTAGCTTTACATCAGTTAGTAAGTGACGGACGTATTCACCCTGCAAGGATTGAAGAGGTGGTTGCTAAAGTAAAGCGTCAGCTTGAAGATGAAATTGTAGAAGTGGGTAAACGCACCACAATTGATTTAGGAATTCATGGCTTGGCTCCAGAACTTATTCGTTTGGTAGGAAGGATGAAATATCGTTCCTCGTATGGACAGAATTTATTGCAGCACTCGCGCGAAGTTGCCAACCTGTGTGCAATTATGGCCACAGAATTAGGCCTTAATGTTAAATTGGCTAAACGTGCCGGATTGTTGCACGACATTGGCAAAGTACCCGATGATGAGCCGGAATTACCGCATGCTATTTTGGGTATGAAGATGGCAGAGAAATATAAAGAGCACCCGGAGGTTTGTAATGCAATAGGAGCGCACCATGATGAAATAGAAATGACGAGCCTTATTTCGCCAATTATCCAGGTTTGTGATGCTATATCAGGAGCAAGGCCGGGCGCAAGGCGTGAAATGGCTGAGCAGTACATGAAACGTTTGAAAGACCTTGAAGCATTGGCTGCAGCTTATAATGGAGTTGAAAAATCATTTGCAATACAGGCAGGTCGTGAACTTCGCGTTATCGTTCAAAGTGAAAAAATTAATGATAAACAAGCTGAAGAACTTTCATTTGATATAGCTCAGAAAATTCAAACGGAAATGACGTATCCGGGGCAGGTTAGGGTTACAGTTATTCGTGAAACCCGTTCGGTTAATATTGCCAAGTAGTTACTTTGGCTTATTAATCTGAATGATGATTTGCCAGGTAATTTAAGCAAGCGTTATACATGAAAAATGAAAACGGTTATTACTTCTGATTCGGTTAGCACTAATTACTGGAAAGACCTTTGGAATTACAGGGGTCTTTTTTATTTTTTGGCCTGGCGCGATGTTCTGGTACGTTACAAGCAGACAGTAATTGGAATAGCATGGAGTTTATTAAGACCCTTGCTGACGATAGCAGTTTTTTGGTTTGTGGGCTGGTTATTTCATATACCCGATCAGGGGGTTCCGCGTATTTTACTGGTTACTGCAGCAACCTTGCCATGGCAGTTTTTTTCAACTGCTTTCAGCGAATCTGCCAACTCTTTAATTGTAAACTCAAATCTTCTTACCAAGGTTTATTTCCCAAGAATCATTGTTCCAGCCAGTACTTTAATTGTTGCATTGATTGATTTCTTAATAACATTTTGCATACTGCTATTGATGATGATACTGTTGCAATTCAACCCTGGTTTCAAAGTACTATTAATGCCTTTGTTTCTTCTTTTGGCTTTAATCACAGCAGCAGGTTCGGGATTATTAATAGCAGCACTTAATGTAAAATACCGCGATTTCAGATATGTTATTCCTTTTGTAATTCAGTTTGGTCTGTACATTTCACCGGTTGCTTTTAGCAGCAGCGATATTTATAATTCGCAGCAGATACCTTCAATATTAAAATTTCTTTATGCCTTAAACCCAATGGTAGGGGTAATAGATGGATTCAGATGGTGCTTATTAGGAGGTGCCGTTGAAATTAATCTGACCGGGTTTATAATCTCAGTGGGAATAAGTTTGCTGCTATTAATTACCGGGATCTGGTATTTCCGAAAAACTGAAAGACATTTTGCTGATGTGATTTAGGTAATTACGTTCACCTGAATTAACATTAAAAATCAAATTCAAATTTGTTCTTTAATTCAAGAAGAGCCGGGTTTCTTTCAGCCATGGCATCAAATTTCTCCTTTGCAGTATAGGCACTTTTTTCAAATGTGGTGGCTTCCACCAAAGTGCTGATTCTGATAAAATCATTTTTAAGTTTGATACGCAGGTGTGCAAATAAATCAGCTTTTATGTTTTGTATTTCTTCTTCCTGTGTTTTACTGTCCAGCGTAAACAAAATTTCGAAGTTCTCTTTTAGTTGTGGCTTGTGGGCAAGCAATGTGTAATTCAAATTACGCTTATTGTCTTTTAGTACCATTTCAGCAAAATCACTAATTGCTGCGTACAAATCTTCAATGCTGAAAGTTTCTTTTGCCTCAGGTTTAAATGCGGGCGCTTCTTTAGCTGTTGCTTTAGGCTTGCCTAAGTTTCTGAGAGAAGGTGTAAGTGTAGCCCCGGATGAAGCAACTGGAATTGTAATTTTATTTTCTGCTGCAGGATTTTCTTTCGGTTCTGATTTCTTATAGTTGGCAGCTGCTTCATTAACTTTTTCCGGGGCTGGCTCAACTTTTTGTACAGGTTTTACTTGCGGGGTTTCGGCAATGGTTTTTGCTGCCGGTAAAACTTTTTGTTCCTGTGCTTCAATCGAACCGGGCTGACTTAAGTCATTCAGGAAACTAACATCGCTACTGGATTTTTTTTTTAATCTGCACATTTTTAAAAGTGACAGCTCAACATGTAAACGTTGATTTTTTGCACCTTTAAATTCAAGGTCGCATTTGTTGCATACTTCAATAAATGCAAGCAAAAACTCAGTATCAACCAGCTGTGATTGCTGTTTGTATTTTTCGCGCACATTTTGCGACACCTCAAGCAAAGGCAGTGTGACTGCATCTTTACAAACAAGCAAATCGCGGAAATGATTACTCAACCCGTTAATAAAATGATGAGCATCAAAACCATCATTAAGTAACTCATCAAAAACCAGCAACAGCTGTTTATAATCACCTGCGCTTATATAATCAGTAACCTTAAAATAATAATCATAATCCAGCACATTAAGATTACTGATCACGTCTTTATAAGTAACCGTATTACCGGCAAAACTTACTATCTGATCGAACATGCTTAACGCATCACGTAAAGCACCATCTGATTTCTGCGCAATAACATGCAGGCCATCAGGCTCAGCATTTACTTTCTCTTTTAAAGCAATTTGCTGCAAGTGGCCGGCTATATCTTCAACCCTGATTCTGTTGAAATCAAAAATCTGGCAACGTGATAAAATGGTAGGAATGATTTTATGTTTTTCAGTTGTAGCAAGTATGAATATTGCATAGGAAGGAGGTTCTTCAAGTGTTTTGAGAAAGGCATTGAAAGCTGCTGCAGAAAGCATATGAACCTCATCTATTATATAAATTTTGAATTTGCCATACTGTGGTGCATACCTGACTTGTTCTACAAGTGCCCGAATATCATCAACTGAGTTGTTTGATGCTGCATCAAGTTCATAAATATTCAATGATGAATTATTATTGAATGAAAGGCATGATTCACATTTATTACACGCTTCAGTTGCTGAAGTTATGTTTTCACAATTAATGGTTTTGGCAAGTATCCTTGCACACGTAGTTTTACCCACACCCCGAGGACCACAAAATAAAAATGCCTGGGCCAGGTGATTATTTTTAATCGCATTTTTTAAAGTATTGGTAATATGTGCCTGCCCGATAACGGTGTCAAATGTTGCGGGACGATACTTGCGCGCAGAAACTACAAACTGATTCATATGGCAAATGTAGGTTTAGGAATTGATTGTGCAATCGTTTCAGCCAGTTTGAATAACCTGAAAGCATTATTACACATTAACTGCAGGAAATGTTTTAAAGAGCATGTATATATTTGTAACATTAATCAGAATTACCTGTCTAAAAACTAAAAAAGAAATGGAAAAGCGCCTTGTTCGTAAAAATAAAATGTTCTTAGGGGTTTGCGGTGGCATTGCAGATTATTTGAATCTTGACCCAACCCTGATCAGGATAATTACTGTTGCCCTTATATTTTTTGGAATAGGAAGTCCTATATTGGTTTATCTTATAATGGCCATAGTTATGCCTAATGAAGCAAACCTGATTCCCTGATCAAAGAATGTTGGTTCACATTGAACTAAATCAGTTTATATGTTTTTTGAATTGCGGTCATTATATTTCGCAATAAATCGTATTTATTGATTAAAATCATCTTGGGTGGAATTCATTATTAATGCATTTTGCATTAATAAATGATTACAATTATTTTCAATCTGAGTAGCAGAATTCAAGTTGGTTAAATGCAAGTCCTGGTAAGGTTTATTCAATAAACTAATGCAACAAAATACATTACAAAATTACTTTAATCAACGCAACCAACTTATTATTAAGAAAATTGGGAAAACCAATCCACGAAAATTAGAAGAAGCATTACATCAGTTAAGGGTTGAAATTAAAAAGGTTGAATTTCTATTTAATTATCTCTGTTTTTTTAACCAACATATCAAAACTCTTGATTTGTATAAGCCATACAGGGTTGTTTTTAAAACAACAGGTTCAATACGTGAATTGCAGTTACTCCAAAAAATGCTGTTGCACTATTTTGGGGAAGTTAATTTGGTGGAGCAAAGGCAACAGTTATTTGAACGGGAAATAAAGCTAAGAAACCGCCTGGTTACTCATCTAAAGAAAAACAGGCGCAGACTTAAGCAGGCAGGTAAATTGTTGCAAAAATTGTTCGAAAAATTACCGGTTTATTATCAAAGCCTTTACTTTAACTGGCTTGCTGATAATGTTAAACAACATTTCAAGGTGATTAAAAAGAATGATATCCATGAGTCACGTAAATTATTGAAAGCTGTTGTTTATAGTTCGCAGATATTTCCCGATGCTTCTTTATTAAGTGACCTGTTTGATATTAAGCAGTGCAATAGGTTGCAGGATTTAATTGGCAAGTGGCATGATAAAATTGTTTTAAAAGAATGGACGATTATTCACATGGCTCATAAAAAGTACCTAGCTGAGAAGCGACAAATTAGCCGGGATATAGCAGCTGATTTTTTGAAGATTAAATTAATTGCCCCCAGGTTATTAAGGAAATAGAAATTCAATTTTATACTGAACAAATCAGAGACATCTTATTGCAGGAGTAATTGCTTAATCGTTTGTCTATTTCTAAAACCATTTCCGGTTTTGTTAATATTTAATCAATAGTTCAGTCTATTATAAGTCACAACAAACGAATGTAAAATATTGATAATAAGTTATGTATAAGTATTTTGTAAAGTATTAACACTGTGACTGATATTCGGTTTAATAATATCAACTTTTTTATATTTACAGTCGATTTTTCAGTTTAAAAACGACACTTCCCCAAAAAACGAAAATCAATGAGCAAACACGGAAAAATTTTAGTTGCTATGAGTGGTGGCATTGATAGTTCTGTTACTGCTATGATGCTCCACGAACAAGGCTATGAAGTAATAGGTATTACCATGAAAACATGGGACTATGCTTCATCCGGTACCGGCAAAAAGGAGACAGGCTGCTGCAGCCTCGACTCCATTAATGATGCGCGTGCTATTGCAGTTGAAAAAAGCTTTCCGCATTACATTCTCGATATTCGCAATGAATTTGGTGATTTTGTTATCGACAATTTTGTTGATGAATACCTGGCCGGACGCACGCCCAATCCTTGCGTTTTGTGCAATACTCATATTAAGTGGGATGCACTGATGAAGCGGGCCGATATGCTCGATTGTGAATTTATTGCAACCGGCCATTATGCCAATGTACGGTTTGAAAATGGACGATATATTGTATCAAGGGGTAAGGATCATTCTAAAGACCAGAGTTATGTATTATGGGGACTTGAACAGGATAAACTTAAGCGAACTAAATTCCCTATAGGTAACTTTCACAAAACCGAAATAAGGATGATGGCTAAGGAAATGGGTTTTGAAGAGCTTTCGAAAAAAAGTGAAAGCTATGAGATCTGTTTTGTGCCCGGCAATAACTACCGCGAATTCTTAAGGCACAAAGTTGAAGGTATTGATGACAAATTAGCAAATGGAAAATTTGTGAATACCGAAGGAAAAGTAATTGGTACTCACCGAGGCTATCCTTTTTATACCATTGGCCAGCGTAAAGGACTTGAAGTGGCTTTTGGAGATCCTATGTATGTAGTTAAAATAATACCTGAAACAAATACAGTTATGTTGGGTAGTTTTGATGAATTGCAAAAGCAAGAAATGTGGGTACGTGATGTAAACCTTATTAAATATCCGTACTTAAAAAACAGTATCGAGGCGGTTACAAAAATTCGTTATAAAGATCCGGGCACACATTGCACTTTAAAATTGTTAGGCGATATGATGCGCGTTGAATTTCACAAGCCTGTAAATGCTGTTGCACCCGGGCAGAGTGCTGTTTTTTATGAGGATGATGATGTAATTGGTGGTGGTTTTATTGCTAAAGATGAACCAGAAGCTAAATTTTTTTTCGACAGTAAGTTCTCAGTAGCATTGTAGCTCATAACTACCTGTTTAATAATATATGTAATTGAATTTCCTTAATTGGCTTGTAAGCTTTTTCCTTACTCTTTTCATTACCATCAGTTGAATTCTAAAATTCTTAAATTTAAATTTGAATTAATTGTAAATGTTACTGTTATCATTAATCAAATTCAAGTATTATCATAATTGAATCAGTAAGGCTTAAAGTTTGATTCAATTTGATGTATTTCCATCCAGGTTAAATATAAACTGAACAGCAATTGATCACTTTTAAAATCTGTATTCAGAACAAAACAACAAGTAAAAAAGCTACCTTAGTCGCAATGAAAAGAATCCCTCATTTTTTTGTTTTGCTTTTATTAAGTTCCTTAATACAGTCATGTTCAAAAAATAATACAACTGAAACCCCGTACCTTGGGTATAGTTACTTTCCTTCCAATGTTGGTCATTACATTATTTATGAAGTTGACTCTACTAAAAAGGATGGGTTTACAGGTGAGGTTACTCATAACAGGTATTTGATAAAAGAAGTGGTTGAATCGATTTTTACCGATAACCAGGGCAGACCTACAATGCGAATAGAACGATACAGGAAAGATTCAATTTTTTATCCTGACTGGACTATTTACAATGTATGGACGGCTAATTTAACAGCTACTACAGCAGAACGCTTTGAAAATAATATCCGGTACGTAAAACTTACCTTTCCGGTTGAAAATGGTAAATCATGGAACGGAAATTCTATGAATACCTTTACAGAAGAAGATTATGAATATACCGGCATACATGAACCAGGCACACTTAATGGATTGTCTTTTGATTCCATAACAACCGTTCTTCAGATAAATGACACCTTTAATTTTGTTGAACCTAAATATAAACTTGAGCAATATGCCGCAGGTGTTGGATTAATTTATCGCAAAAAGCTTGAAATGCTTACCCAAATTGACACACTTACCGGCCAGCCAGACACCCTTTCTTTTATTGATTATGTTGAGACCGTTATCGGTTATGGTAACTAAATAGCAGATAAATTTATTTTACTGATTTATTTACAGGCAAGTATTTTAAATTTTCCCTTTTGTAATATTTTATCTACAAAAATATTCCATTGAATAAAATATGTTTGCCTCAAATTAACGATCACATATTTTAAAAATTTATCAATGAAAGTAAAATACACACTTATCTTAGGTTCACTCATTACCTTGCTTACGGCTAAAGTGAATGCACAATGTACATGGCAGAATAAAATTACAGATGGCTTTGAATATACAACCGTTTGTCCTGATATTATTCCGGGGATGACCATTCACAATACTCCTCAGCAGTATGCTGTTAACAGTGGCAGTTATTCTTTGTACCTCAATTTTATTAACTGTACCGGAACCACAGGCTGTTGTGCAGGTGATACAGTTTACAAACGCACCATTACTGTGTGCAAAAACATGGGTGCACGATTTTCAACATGGTTTACAACAACCTTCGGTGGCACACAATGCAATATTAAGATTGTAATTACCGATGGAAACAATAATGTATTAAATGCACAAAACAGTATTCTTCCACCATATGCGCCACAATGGATTCAATACAATTCAGGATTGGTAACCCCTGCAACTGATGAAATTAACTTTATAATGATTACCAATGTTGGTGGTGGAGGAGGTAATGATTTGTCAATGGACGATTTTGTTATGGACATTTGTTATCCTAATGATACAACCACATCAACTGCTGGAAATATTTGTTCCAATTTATCACAATACGACCTGATTAATTTTCTACCACCCAATCCTGATACCACAGGAACCTGGAGCGGCCCCGGAACTTTAGCCGGAGGTTATCTTGGCACCTTTAATGTATCAGCCTCAGCTTATGGAACCTATTACTATACAAGTACCTACTATGGTACAGGTGCCGGATGTCCGATTACGGTTGACTCAGTTTTGGTAGATACTATTTCACCACCAACTCCCAATTTAGGCAATGATACGATCATATGTTCTACTGCTTCAATTTTATTGAGCCCAGGAATATTTCCAGGAGCTACCTATTTGTGGAATAACGGAAGTAATCAAAGCTCACTTTTAGCAAATACAATTTTTGTTAATGGGGATACAAATGTTTACTGGGTTCGTGTTACAGAACCTAATGGCTGCACTGCTGTTGATTCTATAACTGTGATATTTTTTAATTGTTCAGGTATTAGTGATTATGATGATGTAGCATCAATCGTTATAGGTCCGAATCCGGTTGCTGATTATTTGCAAATTAGAGCTATGGAGAAAACTTTTGATAAAATTGTTATAACTGATCAGTTTGGACGAAGGATAAAAATACTTAACGATAAGCTGCAAAAAAGCATATTTGTTGGTGATTTAACGAAAGGCGTTTACTGCATCACTTTTTATAAAAACGATTCTTTTGCAACCCAACGGTTTTTGAAAATGTAATTGACCCGATTCAGCAAAAAAAATCCTTCATTGATAGAAAGCAATGAAGGATTTTTTATTTCAGTTAGTAAAAGTTATTCGCTAAAATGGAAGAATTTACCAACTATTATTTCATCATTAATAGATAGCTTGTAAATGTATTTAACCTGGTGCTGCTCGTTTAAATTGAGTTCGAATTTATTATTCCCTTTATGAAAGTAGCCATCAAAAACGGTTGTAACTTTCTGGTTTAGTATATTATAAATTTCGAGTGTTCCATTGCCTGATTTTGGCGCCATAACTTCAAAATTCACTTGTTCGTAAAAAGGATTTGGATAAACATTAACTATAGTATTTGATGTCTTTTGATCGTCTGTTGTAATAAGTTTTTGTTCATTGTTATTTCCATTATTTACCTCATCATCAGGCGAACTTAACCTTGCTGATGAACAGTCTGAAACCTCACAGCTTACCGATCCTGAAATGCAACCATGCTGATCGTTAACCATTATACCTGTTACTGAGCCTGGTGACAAATTATTAAATACGGGTGATGTCTGATAACTATTTCCGTTATCAATACTGTAATTATAGCCAGCGCCAATTGGAGATATAAACGTTACACTTCCGAATACCGGTCCGCACAAAGATGGTTCAACCACGCATATAACAGGATCTGCAGGATTGGGGTATATTGTAAGAGTTACCGGTGTTCTTGTCAGGCTTTTACAATTGCCAAGTTTAGATTGTGCATAATAAGTTTTTGTTCCGACAACTTTTAAAGTCGGGTTTGTAACCAATGTTCCTCCTACAGCTGCAGTGTACCATGTAACTGAACTTCCGGTGGCTGTTGCTGTTAAAGTCTGAATTGGGTTTTGTTTACATTCAGCCTGATCTCCGCCACTGACAGGTGCAGGAGGAGTGTGATTAATTTTTAACGTAACAGGAGTTCGCGTAAAACTTTTGCAGGAGCCAAGCTGTGACTGAGCGTAATAAGTAATGGTTCCAACGGAATTAAGTATTGGATTTGCAACTAACACTCCACCGGTAGCTTTGGTATGCCATGTAATTGAATTACCGGTTGCTGTTGCCGTTAATGTTTGAATTGGAGATTGTTCGCATTCTATGATATTACCACCGCTAACCGGTGCAGCAGGTCTTGGATTAATTGTAAGAGTTACCGCTATTCGATTAAAGCTGCTGCATGAACCTAAATTTGCCTGAGCGTAATAAGTAACTGTACCAATACTATTTAAAACAGGATTAGCAATCAAGTTGCCATTAGTGGCTGCATCATACCAGGTTATATTGCTTCCACTTGCCGTAGCGGTTAATGTTTGCAGAGGGGATTGTTCGCATTCGGTAATATTGCCTCCACTTACTGCAGCAGAAGGTGTTGGGTTAATTGTTAATACCACGGGAGTGCGGCTAAAACTGCTGCAGGCACCTAAATTTGCCTGGGCATAATAGGTTACAGATCCAATTGAATTCAAAACCGGGTTAGCTATTAAATTGCCATTGGTTGCTGCATCATACCATGTAATATTATTTCCACTTGCAATTGCTGTTAATGTTTGAAGTGGAGCTTGCTGGCATTCGGTTAAATTGCCGCCACTAACAGGGGCAGCAGGTCTTGGATTAATAGTTAAAGATACAGGGGTACGGCTAGGGCTACTACAGGCACCTAAATTAGCCTGAGCGTAATAGGTTACTGAACCAATCGAATTTAAAACCGGGTTAGCAATTATATTGCCATTGGTTGCCGCATCATACCATGTAATATTATTTCCACTTGCAATTGCTGTTAATGTTTGAAGTGGAGCTTGCTGGCATTCAGTTAAATTACCCCCACTAACAGGAGATGCAGGAGTTGGGTTTATTGTTAATGTTACAGGTGTGCGCGTGCTGGAACAAGTGCCCACGTTCGACTGAGCATAATAAGTTACGGTTCCTACAGAATTGAGTGTTGGATTGTTAATCAAATTGCCATTCACCAGTGCATCATGCCAAGTTATTCCTGTTCCTGTAGCAGTTGCAGTTAGGGTTTGAAGTGGACTCACAGCACATACGGTTTGATTGCCTCCACTTACCGGGGGTGCTGGATTATCTGTGGGAGGACCTATAGTTCGGGTTTTACTTACGGTGCAACCGTTTACATCAGTAACATTTACGGTATAGGTTCCAGGGGCAAGACCAGAAAAGGTAACACTGGTTGTTACCCCGGTGTAATTAGTAGCTCCTAAACTAACAGCATAAGGAGGAGTACCACCCAATGGATTCACCTGGATAGCACCATTGGAACTGCAAGTTGCATTAGTAACATTGGCAATTGCATTTACGCCTGCATTGATTAGAATTTCGGGTAAGGTCCCACATTTAGGGTTTATGGTTGAAGGACTTGCTGTAAGAGCAGCACAAGTGCTGTTTGGCGAAGCATCAGTCCATGCAAGGTATAGATTTGTCAATTTTAATGATTGACCACAGGTATAAGTTATTGTGGTATTAGGAACTGTTGTAATTGAATTACTCGGAATAGGTCCAACACATCCTGAAATCGGCCCTGAATGAGCTGAATCTAGTGTGCCATCATCATTATAAATTTCTAAAGTTCCCCAATAAGCAAATGAAGTTCGTGTGCTTCCGGTTTTATTCCAAATAGATAAATTAAGTACCCGGGTTACTGTAGTACCGGGAGTGCAATAATTACATGGGGCAACTCCAGGTAATGTGGCCCCAACTAATTCAAGGTCCTTAGAGGTGCACGAACCGGGAGGTGGAAAATTTTGTGCATTGGCCGTAATTGAAGCAATAATCAACTTACGAGCACAGTAAATGGTTTTAAAATACAATTCATATAAGTTGCGGGTTTAATTGGGGTTAATTTCATCTTAATTTGGTTTATTGTAAATAGTGTAATTATGTGTAAGTATATTAAAATAATGCTTATATAATTAAATTTATGGTGAAATAGCTATTTTAATGCGCAAATGTTTATTAGGTTGATATACTGAATTTACCTGGTTTGTAATTAAAAAGTTATCGTTTTGCTTTTTTCAATAAGCAAGAAATATTGGTTAGCTTGATGTTTTGTTGTCAACTTAGGAAATGAAAAGACCAGCTGTGTTGCTATATTTATTTGTAAAATAGCTTTTAAACTGGTTTCTAAAATAAAATATTGCCGGATTACACAATTCCTAAAAGATTGTGAAGCCGGCAATATCTATAATTTCAAAACTGGACTACATTAATTTACTTAACCACATTTATCCTGCGGCTAAATTCATGATCATTCAATTTTATTTTACCTATATACAATCCGTTAGCTAAGGCATTGATATCAATATTCATTATGCCATTATCCATCATTGAAGGCTTAACGGTTTTTTCAGCAACCTGTTTTCCCTGTAAATCATAAATGGCGTAGCTCATTTTCGTTACAGGTTCATTTAGCTTATAGTCAATGCTTACAAAATCACTTGCCGGGTTAGGATAAACATCACTAACATATCTGTTGTCATCATTTTCACCGATGCCCGGAAAGGTTGTTTTTGAGATATTAATGTTAATCATCAGATCTTCTATTTCGCGGTTACGATAAATAGCCCATGCTGTGCCTAATATTTCAAATGTTCGGTTGCTGATAGGAGGGGTGCTATTCAATCCAAGGGCCACACCATCACCTCCCATATACCATGCTACATAAATACCGCCTGAATTTATTACCAGCGGAGTAGGCAGCACATTGGTAATCCAGGTTCCTGTGGCGCTATAAGGCACATACTGAGAATCGATCAAAGTAAGAGGAGCTCCGTTTAATCCATCATCATCATAGATTAATGTAGAATAGCCATATTGGTTAGGGTCAGCAGCAATATAACAACGAATGGAATTAATCCTGCATGGATAATATGGAGGAATAAAATGTACACCTGCACCACCATTTCCACCTTGCCAGCTTAATCCGGCAGGATTTGTATTAACACCATTGTCAAAGCTTAGCCATTGATTGGCAGTTGTTGAGTCAACAACAACTATTTCCTGGGTCTTAACATTGTTGGATGGCGTTGCATCTCCGCTCAGATTGGTAATAGTGCGGTACTTGAAAGTGCCCGCTGCTGAGTGAACAAACCCCTGGGTAAACTGTATGGTTTGATCCTGTCCGGGTTGTAATGTGTCTGTTGTTGTTCCGTTGCTTACAATTGTAACACCTGCAAAGGATTTTACATCACTTTGTACATTGAATGGATTGAGTGTTGTATTACCTACATTCTTAATGTTAGTAGTTAGAGCAAAAGTGTCTGTTTGGTTTTTAGACAGGAAAATTCCGCCTGTGGTTTCATTGTCGTTATAATTACATGAAGCATCATTAACCTGGAAAGTGCTGTTACTAGGGTAATAGTATTTAATAGCATAGTTAATCTGAGGGTAAACATTGTGCGAATGTTGAAGCCCGATTGCGCCTGAATTATTTTCAATACCAATACTCATCCAATCCCCCGGACCAACATTGGTAAAGCCTGTTTGATCCTGGTACTGCATGGTGATTGAGCTGTCGTTATAATCTAAAATTATCTGAAAAGTGTTTGAACCTGTATAATTCGGTGAAGCTGGATCCCAAAACGGTACACCAATCCATGAAATAACAAGTGAATCACTGTTAGCACTTTGCCAATACCAGCATTGTGCAGTATTGCCAGCACCATCAAAATTCAGATCCGATTCCATTGCGGCAATAAAATCCTGGGGCAATGAAGTATCGGGAATAGCTTTAAATGGTGATGATAGTTGTGCATTGTTAAAAGCAATATACCCGTTTGATCCAACCCAAAAATGTGTTACATCATACCAGTAAAAATGAAAAGGCGCCAATAAATTGAATGGTCCTCGCGTGTTATCATCGCTTAATAATTTAACTTCCTGTGCATCGGGCAAGGTTACAATGTCAATCCAGTTGTAAACCGGTCCAGAAGGATCAAAACTGTCTTTCCACGTATAACCATAGGCATCTGGACCACCGCTGGTTTGAGCTAAAACCATGTTCGCCATAGTAGCTATGGCAACAATACTGAGTAGGATTTTTTTCATAAGCATTTTGTATTTAAGGTTTTATGTTTGAAGTGTATTTCGAATTTTTCCTTTTAGTATAAGCAAAGAAAATCTAAAATGGATTACATCAAACATAGCAAAAAGTTTTTTATCAAATCCATTTAAACAAATTAAAAAGGGATGGTAACATTTGCTACCACCCCTCAAAATTTGAATACGGATACTTAAAGTTATTTTACTTCAGTGTATTTATAACCAACCCCGCGTACTGAGTGAAAATATTTTGGATTTCCGGGATCGGGCTCAAAGTACTTGCGAAAGGTTACTATAAAATTATCAATAGTTCGGGTAGACGGATAAATGTCATAACCCCAAACAGTTTCAAGAATATGCTCGCGAGATACAACTTCATTCTTGCGTTCTACTAATAACTTAAGCAGATTACACTCTTTCTTTGTTAGTTTTATTTCTTCTCCTTTTTCATCAATTATCTGCATTAAACCGAATTTGATTTTCTTTTTACCAAGTTCATATTCTTCAACAGGTGTTGCAGAGGATGATGTATTACTGCGCTTGAGCAAATTCTGAATCCGCAATAAAAATTCTTCGAGGTTAAAAGGCTTGGTAAGGTAATCATCAGCTCCCAATTTCAAACCATTAACCCTGTCCTGCGATGCATTTTTAGCAGTAAGAAATAAAATCGGAATATTTGAATTTTCTAGCCGTATTGCTTCACATACTGAAAAACCATCCAGTTCAGGTAACATTACATCAAGCACAATTAAATTAAATCGTTCTGATTTAAAAGTTTTCAATGCTGTTTTGCCATCGGTTACAAGATGCGCTTTGTATCCTTCAAGTTCAAGGTTTAATTTAATGGTATCTCCCAGGGAAGGTTCATCTTCTACTACCAGGATTCGTTGGAGCTGATTCATGTGAATATATTTTGATGGTTATTAATTAGACGAAATTACGAATTGGCAATATATACTATTGTCTTTGATCTGTAATTTTTTGTTTTTACGCTTTAGCATATATAACAGATGATTAACAATTTATTTTTTCAGTTTTCAAACTGGTCAAGTGGAAAGTTAATATAATATAACCAAGAAATAGTTTTTCAGTGTGCACTAAATCAATTATTCTTGCAATTATGATTAGTAACAACAGCAAACTGATTTTGTTATCATTTTTTACAATATTATTCCTTAACGCTTATTCGCAGGATGATATTGCCAGCAGGCATTGCGGTACTTATGAATATAATAGTACCCGAACTACTTTTAATAGAAATTCCTTCAGGCAAAATTTCGATGCAAAACCTGAAGAAAAAAAAACAGAAGCTATAAAAACACATTTGGTCAGTGATAGTATATTTACAATTCCGGTAGTAGTGCACGTAGTTTATCATTCTAATTCTGAGAACATAGCTGATCAGCAAATAGAGTCGCAGATCGAAGTATTAAATGAAGATTATTCAGGAACTAATCTTGACATCGTAAATGTGCCTGATGCATTTAAGGGAGTTAAGGCAGGTGATATTGGAATTCGTTTTTGCCTTGCAACGCTTGATCCCAATAATCAGCCTACCAAAGGAATTATAAGAACATATACAGATAACACACAATTTGATTTTGCAGATGATGTAAAATTTACTGACAAAGGAGGAAGCGATGCATGGCCTTCAGATAAATATCTTAATATATGGGTTTGCAATCTTACAGGAAGCTTATTAGGCTATGCGCAATATCCAGGTTCAGGTGCTGACAGTACAGATGGAGTTGTAATTTTTTATAAAGCATTTGGCCGCAATGGCACTGCAGTAAAACCTTATAATAAAGGTCGGACACTTACCCACGAAGTTGGGCATTGGCTGGATTTATTGCATATATGGGGTGATGATGGAACTGATTGTACAGGATCTGATAAAGTAAGCGACACGCCTAACCAGGCGGGAAGCACGTATGGATGCCCGTCATATCCACAGAATTCTTGTGGTAATGCGCAAATAGGTGGCGATATGTTTATGAATTACATGGATTACACCAATGATTCTTGTATGTGTATATTTACTGCTGGACAAAAAGCAAGAATGATTGATGCATTAGACACTTATCGGCTCAATTTGAAAATATCAGCACAAACTGATTGCAGTCCGCTAAATGCAACACCGGATTATGCAATAGCGATTCTGCCAAATCCGAACAATGGTTTTTTTAATATCAGGTTTAAAAAGAGCATTCCTGAAAGTTTACAGATTTCTGTATATGATATGTTAGGGCATGAAGTTTATAGCGGATATAAGGGAAATATCGATACAGATATTGAAACAGGAATTGAAAACAGAAACCTGTATATCAATTGTAATTATCTTGCCAAGGGCATGTATTTTTTAAAAACTGAAATCGAAGGTCGTTCCTACGTTTATAAAGTTGTAATTTTTAAAAACTAACCTGTTATTATTTTTCGTCAACTATGGTGACCCTTGTAATTGTTCTTGTTACTGCCTTGGTTTCGTTTTCTGCTTTCAACAACAACGAACTGCGATCAAAGCTGATTATGAATGCATACATGGTGCATCATCGTAAACAATGGTATCGGATGTTTTCGCATGGGTTTATTCATGCCGACTGGCCGCACCTGATTTTTAACATGATTGCTTTATATAGCTTCGGTCAATCGGTTGAGAATTATTATAGCTATTATTTTGGTGATGCACTTGGTACCTTCTATTATATATTGTTGTATTCTTCTTCTCTTGTTTTTGCATCAGTACCTGATCTTGCTAAACATAAGGACCAGCATTGGTTTAATTCCCTTGGAGCTTCAGGTGCAGTATCGGCTGTAGTGTTTGCCGCTATACTTTTTGATCCCTGGGTTGGAATTACCATTTTCCCGATTCCTATACCTATTCCGGGAATAGTTTTTGGGCCTTTATTTCTTATCATTTCACAATACCTTGCTCGTAAGGGTACGGACAATATCGGTCACGATGCTCATTTTTATGGAGCTATCAGTGGTATTGCCATAACTTTACTTTTCAGGCCTTCATTGTTTAATGAGTTTATTCAAAAAGTACTTCATCATAGCTAAATAAAGCTCATGCGCATCTTGCTGAATGGAAAGCTAACTGATAATATAAACGCAATAAGCTTTTTTAACCGTGCATTTCAGTATGGTGATTCGCTATTTGAAACAATTAATTTTCGAAACGGAAATCCTCTTTTTCTAAGTGATCATTATGAAAGACTGCTAACAGGTATGCACTTTATCGGTATGCATGTACCGGAAAATTTTTCAGAAGATTATTTTAAAATGCAGATTCAGTTACTTTGCAAAGAAAATAACCTGCACAAGTCTGCTCGCATAAGAATACAGGTATTTCGAAATAACGGGGGCTACTATTTGCCCGAAAATAATAAGTGCAGTTATATCATAACTGCAGTTGAAAATTTTTCTGACAGCTATAAACTGAATACAACTCCTTTGAGGTGTGAGTTTTACAGGGAAAACTATAAACCAGCATTGCCTTTAAGTAGTCTTAAAACCGGAAGTGCCTTATTCTATACGCTATGTGCATTGCATACACAGAAAATTAAGGCTGATGATTGTTTTGTGTTTAATGATAGAGGTAGAGTAATTGAAGCGGTTAGTTCAAACCTTTTTATTATTAGAAACTCACAGTTAATTACTCCACCTTTAACTGATGGGTGCATAGCAGGAATAATGCGGAAACAAATTTCGCGTATATCAGCTTCTTCAAATATCAGCTGTGTTGAACAATCGCTTGATGAACATGATATTGAAAATTGCGATGAGATATTACTTACCAACGTTATAAAAGGAATTGTAAGAGTAAAGTGCAACGAAAACTCGCTTACACTTTGCAATCATTTGTTAATGCAACTTAATGCTGTTTGAAAAAAGCTAATCAGGATTCAATAAACTTCAATATCTCTGCATTTACCTGTTCTGGTCGTTCCATAAACAATGCATGTCCGCTTTCAGGTATCATTACCAATTCTGCTTCATGGATTTCATTGCAGGCTGCTGAAGCAACCTGAAATGTGGTTGTTACCGGGTGCATATAAATGTTGGGAATTAATCCATCATGATTTCCGAAAAGTGCCAACACTGGGCATTGAATAAACTTAAGCATGTGAAATACCTGTTCATTTAACATTCCGTTTATGCATTTATCAACCATTTTACGCCATTGAGCAGCATCATCGGCATTTAAAATGGTTAGCAAATCGTCAATCATTTTTTTTCCGGATGGAGGCATTTTGTAAAAACTTTGCTGAAGAGATCCCATTAACTGAAGCTGATGGCTGAGAAACATATTGCCGAATGATAACATGCCCTTAAACAAGCTAATTTCAGATGGCGTGAATAATTCAAATCCGGATGGAGCAATCAATATCATTTTACGTATTAAAGGCGGGTGGCGTAATGATGCAATTATACTTGCATGTCCGCCCATGCTGTGCCCGCACAAAATAATTTCATCCAGGTGTAATGCTTCACAGCATTTTACAATCACCTCTGAAAAAAATAACATACTGTATGGATAATCACCTCGTGACGAAAGGCCACATCCCGGCAAATCAATAGCTATGCACCTGAAGTGTTGTTTTAAAAATTCAATTTGCTGGTACCATACATTGCCATAGTTAGCCAACCCGTGAACAAATAAAATTGTTGTAGAAGACGATCCCTCATCAATATAATTAATCCCGATGTTGCCATAAATAGTAAGCTTGTGCACCGGATAATGATACTTAACTGCATTAAACATAAAATGCTGCGATTCGATTTAAAAAGTTGGTAAGAATACGAAGTATAATAACAAACTTATAGAAGCTGGTTAAAATTGTGCAATGTTCATCAGGTTATTTATTTTCATAGCATACATTAATTTATAGTCTGTGTTTTATCTTAATAATTATACATTTGCCCTCAGCCATTTTATTCCGTTCAGCGTTCAATATGCAATCGAGGCTTATTCTAAATGCAACTGCTTTTGATATTACTCTCAGCAGGTTATGCTATCAGTTAATTGAAAATCACAACAATTTTGAGAATACTGCTTTAATTGGAATGCAGCCTCGAGGTGTATTCCTTGCAAGACGCATAAGAGATACCCTTCAGAAATTAATGCCCGACCGTCAAATTCTTTACGGAGAATTGGATATTACCTTTTATCGTGACGACTTCAGGAGAAGAGATGAAATAGCTAAAGCTAGTTTTACCAAAATTGACTTTATAATTGAAGATAAAAAAGTAGTGCTTATTGATGATGTGCTTTATACAGGCCGGACGATCAGAGCAGGTATGGATGCACTTCTTGATTTTGGCAGACCACGCAAAGTAGAATTGCTGGTATTAATTGACCGAAAATTTGCACGACAGCTACCGGTTGAGTCAAATTACATCGGTAAAGCTATCGACTCAATAGACTCTGACCGTGTAACTGTTCATTGGAAAGAGACTGATAAAGAAGATTCAGTTTGGTTGCATACAGGTAATTCAAATGTTCAAAGCAGTTTATAAAAATAAGCCGTATTCAGTAGCATGTCAAACAATTTAACTGTAAATCACCTGCTCGGTATAAAGGATATCACCAAAAATGATATTGACCTTATTTTTTCAACAGCTACCAATTTTAAAGAGGTAATAAACCGACCGATAAAGAAAGTCCCTTCACTGCGTGATATAACTGTTGCCAATATATTTTTTGAAAACAGTACACGTACGCGTTTATCATTTGAACTTGCTGAAAAAAGGCTTAGTGCAGATATTGTTAACTTCAGTAGTTCGGGATCAAGCGTTAGCAAAGGTGAAACATTAATTGACACTGTAAATAATATCCTGGCAATGAAAGTGGATATGGTAGTGATGCGGCATCCCAAACCCGGGGCACCTTACTTCCTTAGCCAGCATGTTAATGCCAATATTATAAATGCAGGTGATGGTGCACATGAGCATCCAACGCAGGCATTATTAGATGCTTTCAGTATAGCCGAAAAATTCGGGAAAGTTGAAGGAGTAAAGGTTGTAATAGTAGGTGATATACTGCACAGCAGGGTTGCATTAAGCAATATCTATTGTCTTAAAATGCTAGGTGCCGAAGTTAAGGTTTGTGGTCCTTTAACATTAATGCCAAAGTATATCAGGGAGCTGGGGGTGGAGGTTGAGTTAAATCTGCGTGCTGCATTAGAGTGGTGCGATGTGGCTAATATGCTTCGCATTCAATTAGAGCGGCAGGAAATAAAATATTTTCCTTCACTACGAGAATATACTATGCTGTACGGATTAAACCTTTCTTTGCTTAACCAGCTTAAAAAGCAAATCGTAATCATGCATCCCGGACCAATAAACAGGGGAATTGAAATAACAAGTGAAGTGGCCGATTCAGATCAAAGTATTATTCTTAACCAGGTTGAAAATGGCGTAGCCATAAGAATGGCTGTACTTTATTTGCTTGCTGCTAATAAGAAATAACTTAGTATTGCTTGAACGAAATTAAAATCCCCGGTCTTTTCAGATCGGGGACTTAATCAAAAAACATTATTAAAACATAATCAAAGCCAACTTAAAAACTGGAGTGCCACATTTTACCTAAAGTTTCTGAACACATGTTCGAAATTATGCAGCACCCTTTAAAAGCATCAGATTTTTATTAACGATTGCCCCTTTGGGTATATTCATCGTTTCCTTAATCTTTGCAAATCCATCTGCTTCAACTGTAATCAAAGCATTGCCACCCTTAATACTTCCTGTGTCGAAACTTCCATCTTCATCTACAACAAGAATTATTTCAGGCTCATCAGGATATTTAATTTTAATTATAGCAGTATTAATAGCAGTATTCATCTCATCAGTAACCAAACCTCTGATTTTAGCAGCCGGACTATTGATGGATTGCATAATTTTATCAAAATCAAAAAGCCACATTAATTCAGGGTATCGTCCAAAAATTTTCTTTGCATCAATAAACATCAATGAAAGTTTGCGATACAGATGATTATTAGCGCGTATTTTCATTTTGTTGCTGACCAATGCCTTCATTTCATTCCGGTATTTTTCCAAAGCCAGGCTGAAGTCGTTAATACAATTTTCAGCATAGGTTTCAAACGACAGCGGTACATTAGTATTCAATTTGATTTTTTGAAAGTGCACAGCCATAAATTTTTTCATGCAAATGTTCATCTGGTTTACAGCTTCCCAATTCTGATCAACAGCTTCTTTATAAAATCTTAAGCCTGCTTCGTCATGCATCATTACTGTCATTTCTTCAGGATATGCTGTATTGATATATAGTTTCAGTTTGCCGAAATTCTTTTTGCAAACGTCAGCTTTCATTTCAAGTATAATTCGATTTTTCTCCCTGGCATCCACATAAGTGGTTGCATCAGGCATAGCCTTTGCAATTTCAATTTGCGACAAAGCAAAATCTGCAAACGCATTGGTGTAGTAACGTTTTAAATTATGAAATTCAGTTTCAAATTTTTTGAAATTGGACCATCCAACACGACAGACTTCATAGAGGTCATTTTGCGAGCATTTATACTCGGCACTTTTTTGATTTGACATTTGGGATTAGGGGGATTAGAATTGGAAAAACAAAAGAAATAATCAAAATATCGGAATGTAAATATATAAATGAAAAATCAATATACCCAATAAAAAATATCAACAACCTATAAAAAATACAGTTTAGCCAAATAATATCAATGTTTACAATGCTCATTTTGTCAATATGAAGCTTATTGTCATAGGACATTTAACCCATTTAAATGCAGTAAATTGGATATGCTGAGCGAGGCTTATTCTTCGCTTATTTCAATATTTGATTAGGTTTGCAGCCGTATTTTTTAGAAAGGAGAACACATGTTTGATGATGAAGAAAATGAAGGGGGAGAAGAGCAGTTAAGTAGTGAGAAGCGTGATACAGTAAGAAGATATGAGGAAATGGTACAAAGGAAGGCCGATTATTTTTTTGATGTAGATGCATTAAATCAACTTATAGATCATTATTACGAATCGAATGAATTGAACAAGGCACTTGAAGTATGCCGATATGCCCTCAAGTTGCATCCTGGTCAAAGTGAATTTCAATTGCGCGAAGCGACATTGCTGGCAAAAACCGGCAATGAGCAGGCTGCACTTGATAAGCTTAATAAATATGAGCAGGTTAATCCAGAGGATGCAGATTTGCATTTGATACGTGCCAATATTTATTCAAGCATGACCGATTTCATTAAGGCCATTGAAAGCTATCATACAGCTATCCGGTTTACTGAGCAACCTGCGCCTATTTATCATGATCTTGCTTACGCATATGCTGATTCAGGTGATTATGACAATGCCATTCGCTTTATGAAGAAATTTCTGCAAAGTGGCTGGCAGGATACTCTTGCATACGACCAGCTAATTACATGGCTGGTTGTTTCCAATAAACTGGATGATGGCTTAACCTTTTTGCAGGAGCAAATTGATAACGATCCTTATTCTGATAGTGCATGGTTGGCCTATGCAATGGTTTGTAAGGAACTGAAGTTTTATGAAAAAGCGCTTAGTGCATTGGATTATTGTCTTGTTATTGCTCCGGATAATATTCAGGCCTATCTTGAACAGGGAGATGTATTCTTCCTTATGGAAAAGTATCAGGATGCTATTAAATCTTATGAAAATTCCCTCGAGTTTTTTCCCAATAATGCTATTACCTTTTACAATATCGGTGAATGTTACGAACGCATTAATGACTTTGAACAGGCGCGTGAGTATTATGCCAAGGCTATCAGATTGTACCCTGATCTGGCAGCAGCATGGTACAGCATAGGAATGGTGCTTAGCTACCAGGAAAAATTTTATGAAGCTATACATTACCTAAAAAAAGCGGTTGAACTGGAACCTTCAAATGCGGAATTTTGGTTTGCACTTGCCGATTGCGAAAGCAGTCTTAATCATTTTAACGAAGCCATTGCCTGCTATGAAAATGTGGTGGAGCTTGATCCGGCTAATGAAGATATTTGGCCAGAGTATGCGCTATTTCTATATGAAAACGGGCAGATTAATGATGCCTTGGATATTATTAACGAGGGAATAAGAACTATTCCAGATCAAACTGAGTTACCTTATTATAATGCATGTTTTCTTTATGCAAACGGTAAAACCAAGGAAGCTATGCACGAGTTCGAAAATGCTCTAAAGCGTGATTTCGAATTACACCCGATTATTTTTGAAGTTATGCCCGAGCTTAAAGAGAATGCAGAATTGATTAATATGATTAGCAGTCATGAAAAAGATAAACCCCAATAGTTTAAGGCCATTACCAAGTTAATATTTTGACTTTTTAAATTTATTACAACGTATACAACTTTAAAATGCATTTATGAATTTTACTATTGATAAAGTGCCTGAGCGGACTACCAAACCAAGGCAAAAAGGATTAACAATGGTTATGGATAAAGGCCTCAGTGTGCGCGAAGCTGAGGATCTTGTTTCAGCCGGTGGTGATTATATTGACTTATTAAAGTTAGGATTCGGAAGTGCATTTGTTACTCCTAACCTTGAAAAAAAACTGAACGTTTATCGTGAAGCGAATATAACGCCTTATTTAGGTGGAACTTTATTTGAAGCATTTATTGTAAGAAATAAATTTGAAGACTTTGTGCGATTGCTTGAAAAGTACAAACTCACTTTTGCTGAAGTGAGTGATGGTTCCATTTCTCTGCCGCATGATGAAAAGTGCCAGTATATTGCCAAACTCTGTAAATATGTTACTGTAATTAGTGAAGTAGGCTCAAAGGAAGAAGGTATCATTATTCATCCAAATGTGTGGATTAACATGATGCAAAAAGAACTTGAGGCTGGAGTGTGGAAAGTTATTGCCGAAGCCCGCGAAAGCGGAACTGTAGGGATTTACCGGCCAAGTGGAAAAGCGCATGTGGTGCTTATAAATAAAATAACATCAAAAGTTGCACCTGATAAAATCATTTGGGAAACTCCTCAAAAATCGCAACAGGCCTATTTTATAAAGCACTTTGGCGCCAATGTTAATTTGGGCAATATTGCACCCAATGAAATAATAGCCCTCGAAACTTTAAGAATCGGATTAAGAAGTGATACATTTTTTCAATTTCTGTAAAGCATTAAAAAAATTACCATGAAAGAAAAAACAGTGAGTGAGTTAAAACAATTAATTGAAAGCGGAACAGATTTTCAGTTAATTGATGTTAGGGAAGAATATGAATATGACGCTGCCAACATTAATGGAGAGTTAATTCCACTATCATCAATTTTAAGTAGTGTAGATAAAATTTCAAAAGATAAGCCCGTTATTGTCCACTGTAAAGCTGGAAGTCGCAGTGCGACAGCCATTTATGCCTTAGAGCAGAATTTTGGATTTAATAACCTTTACAACTTAAAAGGTGGTATTATAGCATGGGCAAAAGAAATAGATCCGTCTTTACAGGTTATTTAAATATCCGCTCTGTTATCCATTTCAATTTTTTATACAAGTTTTCAGCTTTTAAATCCTTAATATATCATGTTAGAATTATTCCAGCACATTTTACATCTTGACTTTGAGTGGCTTTTCGAGCATTACGATAAAGAAGTTTATATCATATTGTTTGCAGTAATTTTTATTGAAACCGGGTTAATCATCATGCCATTCTTGCCGGGCGATTCATTATTGTTCACGGCAGGTTTATTTGCACGCCTTGGCTATCTTGATATTGCAACACTAACCCTATTACTTTTTATAGCGGCTGTTGCCGGTGATAATACTAATTACTGGGTCGGACGAAAATTAGGATTGAAAGCTGCACAAATTAAAATTAGAGGACGGAAGCTGGTTAAACAGGAATACCTTGATAAAACGCATCATTTTTATGAAACCTACGGACCCAAAACTATCATCATGGCTCGCTTTGTTCCTATTGTAAGAACCTTTGCTCCATTTGTTGCTGGCATTGCTGAAATGCAATACCGCAAGTTTTTATCATTTGATATACTTGGAGGAGTTATCTGGATTGGCTCGCTTACCTTTGCGGGATATTTTCTCGGTGAAATTCCCTGGATAAGGAAAAATATTGAATTGGTAGCCTTGGGCATAATTTTCGTTTCGGTATTACCTATGATTATTGGTTTTTTAAGAAGCAGGAAAAAGCAACCCTTATAATTTAAAGTCTCTTAATAGAAATTAATGCCTGAATATGGCCTTATAGGATTCCCGCTTAGCCATTCTTTTTCTGCAAAATATTTTACAGAGAAATTCAAAACACTTGGATTAACAGATTTTTCTTACACTAATTTCGAATTGAAGTCATTGGAACTTCTTGACGAAATTTTCAATTCGCATTCTCACCTCTCAGGCTTCAATGTTACTATACCCTATAAGCAGGAAATACTGCAGTATGTGAATGAACTGGATGAGACTGCAGCTTCAATAGGTGCTGTTAATACAGTAAAAATGTACAAACAGAAAGGTGTAAGGTATCTTAAGGGATTTAATACTGATGCTATTGGTTTTGAGAAATCACTGCTTCCGCTATTAGATCGCAGAACCAATGCACTGGTTTTAGGAACAGGTGGTGCATCAAAAGCTGTTGAATATGTTCTGCAAAAGCTCAACATTTCCTGCCAGATGGTTTCGAGGGAGCAATTACACAAAGCAATTGCTTATGCTGATTTGAATAAAGCTATAATTGAACAACATCTATTAATTATAAATACTACTCCATTAGGTTCTTTTCCAGGAGTAGAGGTTGCACCTTCAATTCCGTACCAGTTTTTAAACAGCAGTCATTTATGCTATGATTTAATTTATAATCCTGAATTAACTTTATTTCTGCAAAAAGCCAGGCAACAGGGAGCAGTGATTAAAAACGGGCTGGAGATGTTACAAATACAGGCTGAAGCTGCTTTTCAAATTTGGATGGATGATAAACTATAATTGATCATATTTGTTGGAATAAAAATAGTTTGAACATTAAAACATGGTTTCAGATAGTAATATTAATACCCGTAATTCAATTATAATTTCCTTGCTGGCATTTGTGGCTTTATTCAGACTAATACCAGTAGAATACAGATTGCCGAATTTTACCCCAATGGGAGCCATAGCATTATTCAGCGGGGCATTTATTTTTCAGAAGCGTTTATCGTTGGCGTTACCTCTAATTATTTTATTGGTAACAGATGTTATACTTCAGCTTGGTGGGCAGCAGGGCTTTTATCTGCTTATGCCCTGGGTTTATGGCACATTTTTCTTAATTACCTTGTTAGGCAGACTTATTCAAAAACTACAGCGAGGTTACTCTTCAATTGTTTTTACCATGGTAGCACCTCTGTTTTCCTCTTTCCTGTTTTTCTTCATCACCAATTTTGGAGTGTGGATAATGGGTGCTAGTCATTCTGGCACCAGCCTGGTTTCGTGTTATGTAGATGCTATTCCTTTTTACAAAGGAACCGTACTGGGTGATGTGTTTTATTCAGTGCTGTTGTTTTTAAGCTTTTCAATAATCAGGTGGAGGTTCCCGAAGCATACAGTTGCATAAATTCCGGTTAAATACCGTTAAGTAATTTTCCCTTTGGCGATTTTACAGAAAATGAAAATTTCCTTTTCTGTGTTTCACCTGGTCCTACGTTTACCTTCCAGGTTATCAATCCGTTCTCAGCATTAAATGTTCCTCCATCAGCCTCGAGCAGTTTTATTTCTATATCGCTGTTTTGCGAAACCGGCACCTGGTCTTCGAATGTTATTTCTGCGGGTTGGCTTTTTGTGTTTTTAAGCGTAAACTCAAAATTATAAGTACGTGTAATGCTGTTCCCCATAAATTGCTTGCTGCTGAAATCAGTCAATTTTTCGCGGGTAATGATAAGGCGTTTGTCCCTGCCAAGAGAAAACAATAGTGAATCGGCTGTATTACGTGTATTAATAAAAGTATTGCCCACATAGGTGTTCTGAAAGTAAACTGAGGCATCGCCATGCACAAGGTTTAAGCTTTCCCAATCTTTAATATATGCTGTGAGAAAGACATCTTTATCAAGCTTCGGCACGGCATTGTAATAATAAGAAGCATTAAGAGTGTAGTTTTTAACCTCTACCATGTATTGTTTGCCATTGCTTGGAATTGTATAAGGCAGATCAATTGTAAAATCAGTTGACAACTGATTTTGTAAAATATTGGATTCAGGTGCCTGCCAGGTATACGTACCGTTACTTACAGAGTCGCTTATTGAGTAAGGTTGGGCCATTGCAGGAATTTCTTCACCTCGTTTTGATTGTATGGCAATTGTATTTTGACGGCCTAAACCGTTTCCTGAACCATATCCATAATTAACAGGTTGTAAAAAATTCAGATACCAAGGGTACAGGTTGGGCTTATCGCTGTTTAAAGTGGGATTTCCTGTTGAAAGCTTTAGTTTAACATCATTCCAGTCTTCACCGGTGTTTTGAGTAACATTTGCCTTATAGGTTAAGGCAATTGGTGAATTGATATCTGAAGCCCTGAGGTCGTAGGCAGGCACCCATGAGGCATTACCTGTAAGGTAGCTCAACTCAAGTGTAGCTGATGTTCGTGCAGTCGTAGAAAGAGTAATAACTATTGAACTGCTTCCGTTCGCATATTGCTGCTTTAGTAAAGCCAGCTGATTGGTAACTTTATTGATTTCGTCCTGCAGATTTTTAATTTTTTTATTCAATGTAGTTTGTTCAGCTTTTACTTTTGTCAGCCGTTGAACAAAAAAATCAGCAAGACTGTTAACTGCTACTGCTGTTGTGCCATCTTTTCCTCCGGCTTGTTTATTGGTTAACAGCAATTGTTCTTCCTGTTCCAGTACATATTTGGAGTTTTGCAACAGTTGCATTTTATCCTTTAATACATCCAGTGAATCCTGCAGCAATCTTGCTTCCGGTGTAAGCTGATTACTTCCAAGGTAATTCAG
Organism: Bacteroidia bacterium; assembly: GCA_044230205.1. Classification (GTDB taxonomy): domain Bacteria; phylum Bacteroidota; class Bacteroidia; order AKYH767-A; family OLB10; genus JAEUTH01. Next base: position 21,136 of record JBGARN010000014.1, on the reverse strand, counting down.
CTGGTGCTGTACGGAAATTAAAACAACATTTCCCTTACCGCTTACATTAATACTTTGCGGGTTCATGTAGGGCGACAAATTTTCTATTGTGAGAATTGTTCTTCCTGACTCTAAATTAACCTGTGCGGTCCGGGTTACAATTGCACCGTTCAGGTAAATCTTTACTTCCTTTAGTGTTGTTTGTTTAATTACTTTTTCATTTTGAGCAAAACTGGTTAGTGCACTCAGCAAGAGCAGTAGCAATAAATAAATAGTTTTCATTTTGTAAGTTATAATTGGTTTACTTTTCAGAATAATTAATTGCATGTTCAATCAGAGAGAGTCGCTTAGACATTAAAAATAAATAATTCACAATTTTTTTTCCATTAAGTTGAGTGCTTATTGATAATCGTTTACTATTTATTTTCAGCACTGAAAACCTTTTCACCACCTACATAGGTTTCCAGAACTTTAATTTGCCACAGTTCTGAAGGTGGAGATGTGAGCAAATCTTTATCAAGTACAACAAAATCTGCAAATTTTCCAACTTCAATTGACCCTTTCTCTTTTTCTTCAAAATTTGCATAAGCAGCCCAAATGGTCATTGCTTTAAGCGCATCAATTCTCGACAATGCATTCTCAGACTGAAAACCAAAGTCAGGATAATTTTGCTTATCCCTGCGCACTACAGCTGCATAAAATCCAAATAAAGGATTGATCTCTTCTACAGGGAAATCACTTCCTGATGCAATCATTCCATAGCTTTTTAATAATTGGGCATAAGCGTATGCTGTTTTAACACGTTGTTTGCCAAGCCTGTCTTCTGCCCAATACATATCGCTGGTAGCATGCGTTGGCTGAACAGAAGGAATTATTTTGAACTTATTAAATAGAATAAAGTCAGCAGAATCTACAACCTGTGCATGTTCAATTCTCCATCGTTTGTCTTTACCATTTAATGCTTTGCCATAGGCATTAAGCATTAACCTGTTTGCTGAATCGCCTATAGCATGTGTGCATAATTGAAAATCGTGTGCAGCAACCTCATCTGCTATAATTTGGAAGCTGTCTTGCCGGTGTAATAAAAAGCCATGGTGGTTTGGCATGTCTTCATAGGATTTTATTAAGCAGGCACCACGCGATCCCAAAGCTCCATCTCCATATAATTTAAAAGAACAAACGTTCAGTCGATCGGTTTTTATTTTGCCATTTTGATAAAAGAATTTTTTATTGGAGTCATTATAAGTTATCATGGCATAGTAGCGCATTTTTAACTGACCGGCTTTTTGCAAAGAATCTACCAATAAAATTACCGGGTAATGCAATCCGGCATCATCAATGGTTGTAAGCCCTACGGCAAAACAATTTTTTTGCGCAGCAAGAAGAGCTTCAATTTCACTAGCACGTGATGGCAAAGGAACTAAATCCTTTACCAGGTCAACGGCATTATCGATCAGAAGACCCGTTAGTTTTCCATTGTTAACTGCCAGATATCCTCCATCAATTTTAGTTGCCGGAGTGAGTTTGGCAATGTCAATTGCTTTTTGATTTATAATAGCAGCATGCCCGTCAATACGTAAAAGCAATACCGGAACATCAGGGAACAGTGAATCCAGCTGTGTTTTATCAGGATATTCTTTAACCTCCCAATCGTTCTGATCCCAGCCTCGGCCAAAAATCCAACCGGAAAATTTTTTGTCTTTGTATGTTATTAATGTATCTAAAACAGCTTGATATGATTTGGTACCGGTAAGGTTGATTTTTTTCAGATCAACACCATAGCCATAGAAATGACAATGCGCATCAATAAATCCGGGATATACAAACTTGCCTTTTAAATCAACAGTTGAATCAGCATCATATTTTAAAATTTCTTCTTTGCTTCCTGTTGCAACTATTTTACCGTCTTTAACTGCAAACGCTTCTATCGTTTTGAAACCGCTGTCAACTGTATAGATTAAACCATTATAATATACAACATCAGCTTTTTTTTTATTGCATGATACCAACATCAAAGCTACCGGTAATGCAAATAACCAAAGTAATGATTTCAACCGTGTACTATTCATAACATTATAATTTGCAGGCAAAGGAATTCATTATTTTTTGGCTTGCAACCATCACAATTGTTTGACTATGGCGGATACTTTTCAAATAGTTTAATTTATAAAGAATGAAAAGCAAAACTGTTAAGAACCTTTTTTCGGTATGAATGGATAAAATAATTTATTTGTAATCTGAAACACTTTACAATTCAATTGAAAACCAGAAAAGCACTTCGTGTTCTGATTATTCTGCTGGCCTTATTGGTAGGTTCACTTTTTTTATTCAGAAACACCTTGTTGAATTATGCCTTTGAAAAAGTAAAAACCAAATTGCATAACAGTAACCATGTTAGTTTATCAGCAGGATATCTGGCATTTGATGGAATACAGGATGTAATAATGCAGGACATTGCCGTTGTGCCAGATAGTTCTGATACACTGCTTACGGTTGCTAGGCTAAAAGTAAACCTTGCATTATTTGAATTGCTCACCGGCAATTTAGGTTTTGATGAAATTCAATGCGATACATTTAATGTGCATGTTTTTAATCAAACAGGGCGTAACAACGTTTCTTTTTTAATGAAAAGAAAAAATGTAACTGATACAGCACAGGCAGCAAATAGTAAACCGCTCAGTTACAGCGAGCTTTTACAGAGTATTGCTGGCAAAGTATTCAGAATACTTAACACCAGGTTTATATTAAATCAGTTTAACCTGAATTATACGGACAGCATCAGAAAAGAAACGATTCAAATCCCTCTTATTAATTATGACAAAGAACAGTTAACCGGGCAATTGATAAGTGTTAAGGAAAAAAATAATGATACTTTATTTTTTTCAGGCGAGGTTATTAAGCGAAATCATACGTATAAATTCAGGGTTGATGATCATAGTGCAGATAAAAATTATCTGCCATTTTTAAATATTGATAAGAAGTTAAGGGCAAGGTTTGAAGTTATTGAAGGAACCATAAACTACGAGAAAATTCATGAAAGTGTCAAGCTTACAGCTTCAATAAATGCAACAGATATTCATTTTAATCACTGGAGAATTTCTGATGAAGATGTGATTTTAAAATCGATTGATTTTAATGGAAATTGCCTGGTAACTGATAACAGCATAATGCTTGATTCAGCATCGGTTATAAAATTAAACCGTGCTGCAGCTAATGTTTATGTAGCTGCTGAGCGAAGCCCGCAACAAAAATTTGCAATAAAAGTAAATATGCCCGAAACAGAGGCAGATTCATTTTTTAATTCATTGCCGGGCGGAATGTTCAGAACGCTGAAGGGAATTAAGGCAAGCGGAAAATTGTCGTATCACCTGAATTTTGAAATAGACAGTAAGAAACCAGATCAATTGATTTTTGATGCTACTATGAAGAAGAAAAACTTCCGCATAGTGCAATATGGCGCTGAAAATTATTCACGCATTAACGAGCCGTTTACATTTGATGCAATGGATGGTGATCGTTTGGTTCGAAAAATTGAAGTAGGCCCTGCTAATCCTGTTTTTACTCCTTTGGACCAGATCAGCAATTACCTGAAGTATTCAGTTCTTACATCAGAGGACGGTTCATTTATGTACCACCGTGGGTTTAACGAAGATGCTTTTCGCCAGTCCATCGTAACCAATTATAAAGCACAGCGATTTTTACGCGGTGGAAGCACCATAACCATGCAGCTGGTTAAAAACTGTTTCCTTAGTCGCGATAAAACCGTTTCGCGTAAAGCTGAGGAAGCTTTAATTGTATGGCTGATAGAAAACCTTGGACTTGTAAGCAAGGACCGTATGCTTGAGGTTTACCTTAATGTAATTGAATGGGGGCCTGACGTATATGGAATAGGTGAGGCTTCAGGATTTTATTTTGGGAAGCAGCCTCGTGAGCTTAACCTTCCTGAATCTATTTACCTTGCCAGTATTATTCCTCATCCCAAGTATTTTAAATATTCCTTTGACTCAACAGGAACATTAAAACCTTACCTGGCAGGGTATTACAGGCTTGTTTCTTCCAAAATGCTGTCACGTGAATGGATTACACCCGATGACACCACAGGATTGCAACCTTCAGTAAAATTAACCGGGCCAGCACGTAATTTTGTGCTACCGCCAGATACTTTTTCAATTCCTATTGACTCGCTATTGCAGCAGGATATCGAACAGTTATAAAAGAACCCGGCATTTTGTCGTTTTGCAAAACACCGGGTTAACCAAACTATTACCCCAATTACTTTTTAACGTACACTGAAACGAACGGGTAACGTAAAATATACGTTTACGTTATGACCGTTTTGTCTTCCCGGTATCCAGTTAGGCATCATTGCAACCACTCGCCTTGCTTCATTTTCGAAGTCACGGCTTTCTTTTATTCCTTTAAGAGTTTCTATTGAAGTAACACTTCCTTCTTTATTGATAACAAATGAAAGGTAAACCACTCCTGAAATGCGATCGCTGATATGTTCGGCCGGGTATTTTAAATGCCCGGTTAAAAACTGCAACATGGCTTTTTCACCTCCCGGAAATTCAGGCATAACTTCAACTCCTCCACGAAATATCGTTGTATCTACTGATGGTAAAGTAGTGCTGCCGGTGCCACCTGTTAAATCTGCAATAGCAGTATCCGAAACGAAAGTGTTTCCAGGGTTTCCGTTCAAATGATTTGGATTTTCATCAGGATCAGTTACCCTTTTATTATTAGCATTTGCATCATTAACTATAACAGGCTTTACAATGTCACTCTTACTTATTGGAAATGTAGCTGCTGCAGGTTTTGCAACTTTTATTTCGAATGGTTTTTCAGGCAATACAACTTCAGTAAGAGTAAATGGCTGATCAAAAGGATTAATAGCATTTGCTGAATTATTGCCTGAGAAATACTTTACCAATACCGGAAAAAGTATAATTACAGAAACTGTAGCAAGGCTGAAAATTAATCCTGCAATTGTATAATCATCGGCATGCAAGCGAAGGTAATAAGCTCCATAATTTTTGTTGTGTTTTTCAAATACCTGGTCTAACCATTTTTTTGAATAGATATTAGCTGACATAGTGTTGTGATATTATGTTTACTAATAAGATGCAACACATAACCTGATTCCATAAAGCCGGAAATAACTTACACTGTACTGACATTCTTGGTTTAACTTTTCTTCTTTAAAAAATCAATTTCTTAATCAGGAAATTAAATTGCATTTGCAGTAAATAAATTATTTATTTGTCATGCTGTGAGGCAGTTCAGTTTTACATTGGCAGTATTAAACCGGAAACAATTAATAATTCAGTTATGAAAGGCAAAACCAAATTTTACATTTTATTATTTGTAATAGTTGTTGGAGGAATAATTTTTTGGTGGCGATATTATTTTCAATTTGGAGAAGGAGTAAAAGGTGGTGATCTGAATCACCTGGAAAAAAAGGGTGTTTTATTTAAAACCTATGAAGGTAAAATAATACAAGAGGGATTTAAAACCAATTCTCCCGGGGCTTTGCAAAGCAATGAATTTGAATTTAGCGTTGAAGACGAAAAAATTGCATCCGAGTTGGAACGTTGCAGTGGAAAATTTGTAGAAGTTCGTTATAAGGAATACCGAAATTCTCTTTTGTGGAGAGGCGACAGCAAATATATTGTTACAGAGGTGATAACAGTAAGAGATCCCAAACCGCAAGAACCTTTTATTCAGAAATAACTTTAATAATAGACCGAGAGCTTATTTTCCTGCATTTGCATCAGCAAGAAATTTTGCAAGGCCGCTGTCCGTTAAAGGATGTTTAAGCAAATCAAGTATTGCACTTAAAGGACATGTGGCAACATCAGCACCTATTAATGCACAATTAATTATATGCATGGCATGCCTGATAGATGCAGCCAGTATTTGAGTTTCGTAACCATAATTATCATAAATGGTACGAATATCTTCAATCAAGCGCAAGCCATCTGTACTAACATCATCAAGCCTTCCTATAAAAGGTGACACATATGTTGCTCCGGCTTTAGCAGCCAATAGCGCCTGACCGGCAGAAAACACCAGTGTACAGTTGGTTTTAATTCCTTTACTGCTGAAATGCTTTAAGGCTTTTACGCCATCCTTAATCATGGGCACCTTTACAACAATTTGCGGGTGCAAAGCTGCAAGCGCCTCGCCTTCTTTTATGATACCTTCAAAATCAGTTGCAATAACTTCAGCGCTTACGTCACCATTCACCAATTGGCAAATGTCAACGTAGTGTTTTAGGATATTTTCCTGGCCCTTAATTCCTTCTTTGGCCATAAGCGAAGGATTAGTGGTTACACCATCTAAAACGCCAAGATTACTGGCTTCTTTAATCTGTGCAAGGTTTGCAGTGTCAATAAAAAATTTCATAATAAAGGGAGTGATGCTTATTGTAATAAATTTTGCCGGGCAAAGATAAACGGCTGGGATTATTAAAAGCGAAATTGTTTTAAACAGTAATTGATAACATGCTAATAACTAAGCCATGCAACCCAGTAAATAAAAAAGAAGGGGCAAGCTACTTATATCGCACCGCTCAACCGCTTATCCTTGCTACATTCCTGTCCTGGGGAGGTTCGCAGGAGCTGGTCGTATAAGACTTACCCCGCTGCAAATGTAACATTGATTTGATATTTGCAAGTTATAATTTCAAATTTCAAAAAGCATTCGCTTATTTTTTGATAAAACGTTAACAGGTATACACATACCAATAATTCTAACTTTGCCGCATTAAGCAGCACAACTTTAGTTACGCTTTATGTTTAAAAGCATTCCCTACTTACAAACTGGCATTCACTACGGGGCGTATTATGGCCTTACTTCTTTTTGCTTCAGTATTATTCTGTTTTATATTATTGGTAATCCCTTCGGACCTGCCTCATGGCTGGGTGTATGGATACCTATTGTATTTATAGTTACTGCAATAAAAAAACATCAACAAAACATCGGGAAGGGTTCTGTTTCCTATTGGGAATCATTCAGGGCTGGTTTTTTTACCATAGTGTGTGGCGGTGGCTTGTATGCTTTACTCATCTATGTTTCAGCCAGTACATTTGCCGGTAATTTGCTGGATGATTATAAAGGCATGATGCTGCGCGAAGCTGAGCAATTGCGAGGAATATCATTTTTCAGTGAGAATTTTGTAAATACTATTGTAAAAGGTATTGAAGAAACTACACTGGCATCATTGATAAGTAATGATTATACCAATAAACTGTTTGGAGGTGCATTTATTTCACTGATTGTTGCAGCGGTTTATAAAAAAGAGAAAATGCCTGATGATAACAGGGATAATTGAAAAATGTTTGTGCATTTTTATCCCGATTATAAATTTTAAATAATATGGATATTTCAGTTGTAATTCCATTGTACAATGAAGATGAGTCGTTACCTGAGCTTACAGCATGGATTAAGCGGGTGATGGATGAAAATAAATTCAGCTATGAAGTTATTTTGATTGATGATGGGAGCAAGGATAATTCGTGGAAAGTAATTGAAGATTTATGCAGCAGGCATACTGAAATAAAAGGTATAAAATTCAGGCGTAATTATGGCAAAAGTGCCGCTCTTCAAAAAGGATTTGAAGCTGCAAAAGGAAATGTGGTGATAACCATGGATGCTGATATGCAGGACTCGCCCGATGAAATACCAGAACTCTATCGTTTGATTGCTGAAGATAACTGGGACCTGGTAAGCGGATGGAAAGCCAAAAGATATGACCCGATTTCAAAAACTATTCCTTCAAAGTTTTTCAATTGGGCAACTCAGAAAATGTCAGGGATTAAAAACCTGCATGATTTTAATTGCGGGCTGAAATCGTATAAAAGCCAGGTGGTTAAGAATATTGAAGTTTATGGAGAAATGCACCGCTATATTCCTGTAATAGCCAAATGGAATGGTTTTTCTAAAATTACAGAAAAAGTGGTGCAGCACCGTGCGCGTAAATACGGTGTTACAAAATTTGGGTTGGAGCGTTTTATTAATGGATTTCTTGATCTGCTTTCCATCTCTTTCATTGGCAAGTTTGGCAAACGTCCGATGCATTTTTTCGGATTGGTTGGTACTGTAATATTTATGGTTGGGTTTTTATTCAGCGTTTACCTGGGAGCTAGTAAATTGTATTTTGTTTACAATGATATTCCGGCACGGCTGCTTACTGACAGGCCTTCATTTTATATTGCTTTAACCTGCATGGTGCTGGGTACTCTTTTATTTATTGCAGGTTTTCTTGGTGAAATGATTGCTCGTAATTCCCCTTCGCGTAATCACTACCTTATTGAGAAGGAAATCGGAAGGTCATAATACTACAATTTCAACATCACTAAATCATAACTGAAGCTTAGTAACAGAAGCAGTGTACATGATTTATTGACATAATCATTAGTTGCTTTTATTTCTTACAAGCAATAGCGATTCTTCAGGAGCTTTCTTACTATTTTTTCCTTGCACTGAAGCTTTAATTTTTTTCAGGGTTAATTGTTCGCCTGAATTATCAAATTGCCAGCTCCAGGTTTCATCAGGAGGTGTATTATTAATCAATGTAAAAGTATTGGCCGGCTCAGATGTTGTTTCAAGACAGTCGCCACCAATACAGCAACGATAAAAATAGCCATCTGATAATCCGCTAACTGAACCGTTAGTATTAAAAATGACCTGGTTACCCCTTAATTTATTATTTGATATAACGGTATAACTGCCGGCAATTGAAGCATCATTAAATGCTGCAGTAAATGATTCCTTAAATCTTCCGTTTGGCTGAATGTATTTTTCATCGGCTTTATAATAAACCAGTGGCAGTGGATAGTCACGGCCTGCAACCATCATCTTAATAGTACCTGAAATAGAATCAAACGCAAGGATCATGGGGTTTCCCTTCACAGCATTTTCAATGATCACAGAATCATTTCGAATAGCCACAGGTAAAAAATATTGTTCAAAGCCATTGTAAATTAAAACAGAATCATTAAAGCTATTATCAAATTGAAACTCGTAAGCATAAGGGAGGTGTATTGAGTAAAGAATAGCTTTTTGATTTTTGTTGGCTTTTATACTGTCAATTTGATTGCTGCAAAGCCAGTTGCCATAATATTTTTCAATGGGTTTAATTACTTTTTTTTCCTTAGCAGAACTTGGTCCGGATTGCTGACGACAACCGGTAACTACCACCATATAGGCAATCAGCCAAAGCAGGAATGGAGCCGGAAAAAATGGTTTGATGCTCATATTATCCTCCTGATCATCCGCAGTTTGTGCGAATATTTTTTCATGTCTTCATTATAAATGCCAAAGTGATCAATATTATCAATACGCACACATCCAGATGCATGGATAATCTTATGATCGTTAATTAGTATACCGGTATGGGTTATGTTGCCTTCATCATTTTCAAAAAAAGCAAGATCACCGGCATGTGCTTCACTCAGCAGATGTACCTGTTCGCCTTGTTCGGCCTGTAGATATGCATCACGCTTCAGTGCAACTCCCGAAAGTTTATAAACCATCTGTGTTAAACCACTGCAATCAATTCCAAATGGTGAACGCCCTCCCCATAAGTAGGGAGAATTGATATACATATAAGCATTCTCAATTATTTTTTTCAAATCCGTATCACGCTGCATAGTATTTTTGATGGCACCTTCGTAGAAAAAATACTTATCAAGAATACTGCATTTTTCATGGTCATAATAAGGCAGGTTGCTTCCAATTACGATAGGAAAGGCATTGCCGGTATCAAGTACACCAATTAATTCAAAGCAAACAAAGTAGTTTTTCTTCTTTATTTTCTCATACTCATACAAATCAAGTGGTTGGCCCTGTGCTGCAACTATCCAGCCGGTATAATGATCAAAAGCACATTGAATCCTGATCCAATCGCGGTTGCGTTCAGTTATTTCAAATAACTCGCCAAACAATAACTGGTTAACCATTTCGCTTTTATGCGATGGTTCGCTCCGCACTGCTACCAGGCTTTGATTGCATATTCCGTGTGTCATACATTAACAAAAGTAATTTTTACGTATATCTTAATGGTTTTAGGTTGTAAATATTTAGATTTAATACTAAAACTGCAACTAACACCATTATTCTGACCAATTGTTTGAGAATTGTCTTTTTTCCCGGATTATTCCTTTAAATGAATGAATTTTGCTCATCGCAAAAAATTATATTTACCCACCTATGTATGCAATTTTCCGGGTTTGGTTATATTCAATTATTTCTGCAGGTGTTGAATCATCTACAGATGTAGCCCAGGCTGGGAGAATAAAACTGAGTAATGTTTTCAGCTTATTCGGCATAACCGGTTTCTTGTTCTTTATACTCTTGATTTCATTTTTCAAGTGGTGGCTTGTTGTTGGTTTTCAGATGGTATTTGTTGTACTGTTTTGCCTGTGCATTTTACTTAATTACTATAAGAAATATAATCTGTCCAGGTTTTTGTACATCCTTTCCTTTGCCGGTTTTATATTGTTTTTCGGGTGGCTTGATTATACCAATACCATCAGGGTGCATTATTACCTTTTTGTATTGCCTCTGATGATATTTGTAATGTTCGAGGTGCGGCAAACAGCTGCATTAATTGTAGCTTTTACAATAGTAATGGCAACGTTTGTTGCCATTAATGAAATTGATTCACCGTTGCACTTTCATAATTATTCTATTAATGATAGTGTTATAACAATCATGCATTTGATTAATGTGCTATTTATTTTTTTTATTCTCTCCTTTATTGCATTTCATTTTGCCAGAACCTATAAAAACTTCAATGAATCTTTAATTTCAACACAAAAACAGTTGTCTGAAAATCATGCCCTGGCTAAAGCTGGTAACTGGTATTTTAGTTTCAGAACTCAAACCTACCGGTATTCAAGTGAAATGAAGGATTTATTAAACCTTGAAAGTGTAAAAGCTAATGAAAAAAATGACTTGTTTTCGCAAAAACTATCACCTGAAAGTTACCAAAGATATGAAGCCAATAAAGCTAAAGCTATTGATGAAAAAATTTCTGTGGATGACGATTATGAAATTAATGAAGAACATTTACACAAATATTTTAAAGCAGTGTTACAGCCAATACTCAATATCAATGGTGGAATAAGAGGATTGCAGGCTGTTTGCATTGATGTAACAGAGCAGCAGAAGGTGCAGCTATACCTTGAGGAGCATCTGCGCGAAAAAGAAGTTGTATTAAATGAAATTCATCACCGTATCAGTTATAACCTTAACCTGGTAATTGATTTTATTAGATTACAAATGGAAAGAGCAACCGATTTGCATGTTAAGCAGATGCTTGAAGTTTGCAGGCAGCGGATTGCAATTATGAGCCTGATTCATGAAAAAATATACGCATCTGATAATGACACCGCCATGTTTGATGATTACCTGCGTGAGCTGATTTCAGGAATCAGTAAAAGCTTGCAGGATGATGAGCTGCAAGTTAATGTTACTACTGAGTTTGAATCATTTCAATTGAAATATAACAGTGTGTTGCCTTGGGGTTTAATAATTAATGAGCTGATGACCAATTCATGGAAGCATGCATTTAAAGGGCGTAACAGTGGTCAGATAAATATTAAAATGAAAAAGGAAGACGATGTGGTGGTTATTACCTATCATGATGATGGACCAGGTATGGTAGTAGCTGAAGAGAACACAGGAATCGGAATTGAACTGATCCAATCACTGACACAACAATTAAAAGGTATGATTATGATTAAAAATCAGAATGGCTTTATGGCTGAACTTCGATTTAAAATTGAAGGTCTTTAAAGGTAAAATGTTAAACAACAATTCAGGTATGAAATTGAAAACGACTTAGAAATGATTAAATCCGGGCTTGAAATATTTTTGCAAATCTATGAGCGCATTAAAAATGCTGGCGTAAAAGAAGAGCATTCAGTTGGTTTTAAGCTTCGCATAAAGATCATGAATGTAATATGCCTGATGATCATAATTACAGGAGCTATTATAATTCCAATTGTAAATATTCAAAGTTTCAGTTCCATTATTTTCTCGTTTCTGAAACTCACTTTGTTATTTGGAAGTATTATAGCATTAAATTTTGCAGGCCATACCCGAATTGCCAGGGTATTATTAATTGTGATTGCTAACGCACTGGTGTTTTATATCACTTGTCGTGATTTATATGTGGAAGGTAGCCGCTACTATTTTTTTCTCTTACCACTTGGCATGGTGATTCTATTTGATATCACCGAAAAAACTAAAATAATTATCGGAATTTTATTTGCCCTGGTAAATTATGTTTTGGTTTATATTTATGATTTCAGCACCATCATACCTCCGGTAGATTTTTCAAATGAGACAATTGTAATACACCGTTATCTTAGTTTTTTTGTTTACCTGGTACTTATTTCGCTTATGTCGTATTTTTTTGTTAATGGAAACCGGTTAATTAATAATGAACTTAATAATGAACAAAGAAGTTATAATGACCTGGAGAGGGTAGCCGGAGTTGGCAATTGGCGTTTATATCCCGGTACCGGGCAATTGGCAGTTTCAGCCGGAATGAAGTCAATTTTCAGATTGAAAAGGGATGCCTATAACGCTATCAGTATGCGCATGTTTTACAGGAGCATTATAGCGGCCGACAGGAGGAAAGTTTATGATAGTATAAGGAGAGCAATTACAAACAGTGAGTTAAGTGAAGTGAGTTACAGAATAAATGCCAGCAACAGCCTTGTTTATGTTACATCAAGAGCAGTTCCGGTTAAGGATAATTCGGGAGTAACAAAATATGTGGATGGAACATTAATAGATATTACCCGTCAGATGGAAATCCAAAGCAACCTTGCCAGGCATTTAAAAGAAAAGGAAACATTACTGGCTGAGATGCATCACAGGGTAAAGAATAACCTGGCAGTTATTTCCGGCCTGATTCAATTGCAATCATTTAAAGTAGATGATAAAGCCCAGGAACAGTTTATTGAAATTCATAATAAAATAGCCACCATTGCTTTAATACATGAAAAGTTTTATCAATCAGAAACTTTAACCAAAATCAATCTCGTAAATTTTGTTCAGGAGCTGGAGAAACAGATTATAAGAACATTCCCACTTAAAAAAGGAACTGTAAAAACGCTTTACCGAATTGATGATATTTTCCTCGACATTCAATATGCTATACCAATTGCTTTAATACTGAACGAACTGATTTCAAATTCATACAAGCATGCCTTCAAGGAAACTGAAAATGGAAAAATTCTTATAAAAATTCAAAAAGACGCAGACTGGTTCATTGTTCATTATCGTGATAACGGAACAGGGTTTGAAAATTATCCCGACTTTAAAAATCCAGCCAATCAAGGACTTACATTAATTCATATGCTTGCCCAGAGCATGAATTACCAATATTCGTATTCAGGTGAAAATGGGTTTTACTTTTCAATGTTTCATAAAGTATAAGCTAAAATAGCATCATACTATCCCCAAAATTAAAAGATCCAATAAACCTATATACTAAGTGTTTGTTTATTTTTTTAGTGAATTCCCTGGTGAGCCAGCCAACGCTCAGCATCAATGGCTGACATGCATCCCGAGCCTGCAGCGGTTACAGCTTGACGGTAGACATGATCCTGTACATCACCTGCGGCAAATACACCTTCGAGGTTTGTTTTTGAAGTGCCCGGTATTGTAATCAGGTAACCATTTTCATCCATATCCAAACCGGTATTTTTAAAAAGGTCGGTATTGGGCTGATGTCCGATAGCTACAAAAAAGCCGGTTACTTTTATGGTTACTTCAGCACCGGTTTTATTATTTAAAAGCAAAGCGCCTTCAACCGTTTGTTCACCTAAAATTTCCTTGGTTTCATGATTAAACAAAACTTCAATGTTGGCTGTATTTTCCACACGGTGTATCATTGCTTTGCTGGCTCGCATTTCATCACGCCTTACAATCATGTAAACTTTACGACACAATTTTGCCAGGTAAGTAGCTTCTTCTGCAGCGGTATCGCCTGCACCAATAATAGCAACATCCTGGCCTTTGAAAAAAAATCCATCGCATACAGCGCAAGCTGAAACGCCATAACCATTAAGTCGCTGCTCACTTTCCAGTCCCAGCCATTTTGCTGATGCACCGGTAGCAATTATAACACTGTCAGCTGTTATCCAGTCTTTATCATCAATCTGCGCTTTGAATGGTCGCTCACTAAAGTCAACCTTACTCACATACGACCATTTAATTTCTGTTCCAAATCGTAACGCTTGCTTCCTGAAATCTTCCATCATTTCCGGCCCTTGAGTTCCGTTTGGATAACCGGGGTAGTTTTCAACTTCGGTGGTAATGGTTAACTGACCACCAGGCTGAAGGCCAGCAATCATCAAGGGTTTCAAATCAGCCCGAGCTGCATATATTGCTGCTGTGTATCCCGCTGGACCTGAGCCTATAATCAAACATTTAGTGTGTGTCATTTTTCTAAAAACAAAAATAATCTCAAATAGTGAGAGTTGAACAGTTGTAAATCGTTTATCCTGATCCAAAATCCTGGTAAATCAGGCAGGATTAAGGCGGGCAAAAATAGATTTTTATAGCTATGAAAAAACCACCATAAATTGTCAGAAAAATGACTTTATTAACCAATTCTCAACAAAGTAAAAAGCGGAGTTTGGATTAAACCAAACCTGGTAATTACTGGCAGATTACTGTATCATAGCTTGCTGCATAAGCGCAGAAAATGCCAAGTCCGCCTTCAACTCCAGGATTAATAGGCGAAATTGATCCAAAAGGATTTCCATTATTAGCTGACTGTGTTTCTGCATCGCGCCAGAACTGGTAGCTGTTATAATCCATAGTACAAAACTTTACCACCACGGTATCTCCGATTTTGTAAAATCCAGCTTCCAGATCATCCGGTTCGGTTTGGGTATTCGGCAGTTCACCGCGGTTATATGCAAATTCTAGAGTTGTACCGTTAATGAATTTATCTTCAAAAGCTGAGCCGAAGGGAGGTATATATAAACTATCCTTATGCAATCGTTTGGCAAACCATCGATAACAATTACCAAGAGTATCTGGATCGGTGAGCTTAGCCCAGGTAAAGCCTAAGGTATCATTATTGGGTTGCGGTTTAAAATATAAACTATCCAATTTTATAGGAGCGGTGAGAGTTGTTTTTCCGGTTACCACTTCACCGTTTTTGGTAATAACAGTTAGTGTATAGGTTCTTCCGGTTATTCCTGTAAGTTTGGTAGAAACATAAAAATATCCATATGTTGGCGAAATTTCGAGAAGGGTATCGCTGGTGAAGCCATCATTAATTATTACTGTTGCTCCTTTGATCGTATAATCAACTACAGAAGCTGAATCGGTAGGGGCGAAGTAATCAGTGCTGTAGGATAAATAAACATACGGTGGTAAACCTGTTTCAACATAGCCTTCCACCACTACCTGAGATTTAGATGGAGGTAAATCGACCGTTATATTTTTTTCGCATGAACTGATTATCAGCATAAGCAACACTAATCCTGCACCATAATTAATGCGATGTGGTGGTTTCACTTTTTTGAGAAGGACTGCTATTACTTTTAACATAAATTGAGCAATTTTTAGTTATACTGTTTAAATTAAAATCTGAAATTCCAGGTAACGCTTGGAAGTAAAGGGAACAGGCTTACCTGTTTTGCCTGAATTTTAATAGAATTTGATTCTTTATCGTATGTGGAATCGAAGTATATGAAATATGGATTGTATCGATTGTAAACATTATAAATGGAAAAATTCCAGTCGCTTTGAAATTTCTTGGTTCGCTTACCTTTTAATGTAGCTGAAATATCTAACCGATGATAAGATTGAAAGCGATAGGAGTTACGGTCACCATAAGTATAGTAAATCTGCGGGTTGCTGAATTGACTGGAATTGATACTGCTTGGGTCAACTGTTCCTGAATAGAAGTAACGTTGTTGGGGTAGGGTTAATGAATTACCTGTTGCATAAACAAAGGTGGCGCCAAGTGTCCATTTCTTGCTGATTTCATAAATCATTACAATTGAAAGATCATGTCTCCGGTCATATTTAGCATAAAATTCCTTTCCATTATTCAAGTCATCAAATGTTCGTTTTGTCCATGATAAGGTGTAGCCAACCCAGCCGTTTATTTTGCCGTATTTCTTTTTAATAAAAAATTCTGCACCCGAACTCCAGCCTTCACCATATACAAAATTATTATCCTGGTTGTTCTTTATGTCCTGATCTGGCTGAGCGCCTTCACGGTATTCAATCTGGTTCTTCATTTCCTTATAATAAACTTCAACTGAAGTTTCATAGAGATCTTTTTTAAAATTTCTGAAATAGCCTGCAGCGTACTGAGTACCGAATTGAGGTTTCACCTTATCGCTGCTGGGTACCCAAACATCTGTAGGCAATGAAATGGATGAAATTGAAGCAAGATGCACATATTGATAATTCTGACTAAACGAAGCTTTAACAGATGATCGCGGCCCTAAAATGTAACTGGCAGATATGCGAGGTTCCAGGTGCATATAGTCAGCAACTTTATCGCCTTTATTATACACCACTGTGTCAACTACCTGGTACAATTCATTGGTTACATAACGGTCAAATGGTCCAACCTGGCTAAAATAAGTGAGACGTAATCCTCCGTTTATAGTAAGTTTATCCGTTGCACTCCATTCGTCAAGTGCATAAAAAGCAAGGTCGTGCGAATACATCTTATATGGTTTGCCCAGGTCAAATTCTGTTTCACCCTGGCTTGCAGAAGCGGTTGATGGTGTAAAAGTATGATGGATATAATTCATGCCGAATTTTACATTATGCGCAACTGTTGGGTAGTAATTGAAATCAATTTTTCCGTTCCAGTCTTTAACTCCGCTAAATAGCTTGAATACAAAATCATCCTGCCCGGCACCAAATGAAAAATCATAATCCGTATAAATTATTGAAGTGTTGGAAAAGATTTTGTTATTGAATACGTGATTCCACCTGAGTGTGGCTGTTGCATTACCCCAGGGAATATCAGCGCTAAAACCTGAGCTGGCACTTTTAAATTTGAACCTGTCCCGTCCAAAGTATCCGCTTAAAAATAACCGGTCCTTATCAGAAAACCTGTAGTTTATTTTTGCATTTAGATCGTAGAAATAATAGGTGTTTCCGTATGCCGATGATGATTTGCTTATAAAAGGTTCGCGCAAGAACAAATCAATAAACGTTCTGCGTGCAGAAACTATAAAAGAGCAGGTGTCTTTCTTGATCGGGCCTTCAACCGTAAAACGGCTGGCAATAAAGCCTAAACCACCTTCACCATGAAACTCTTTCATGTTTCCGTCTTTCATTGTGATATCAACTACAGAAGCCAGCCTGTTACCATAATTTGCCGGCATTCCACCTTTTATAAGGGTTACATTTTTTATTGCATCTGCATTAAATACACTGAAAAAACCAAATAAATGCGAAGCATTATAAACCGTGGCTTCATCAAGCTGGACAAGATTTTGATCTGGTCCGCCCCCGCGCACATAAAAACCTGCATTACCTTCACCGGCTGATTGTACTCCGGGAAGTAACTGAATCGCTTTGAGGACATCCACTTCACCCATAAATGCAGGAATGCTCTTTATGGTTTCTATTTCAACAACATCCTTACCCATTTGCGTAGAACGGATATTGTCATCCGATTTTTCCCCAATTACTTCTGCTGCTTGTGTTTCAAATACTTTTGGTTGCAGGTCAACATTCAGGCTCTGGTCATTTTTCAGGTTAAACTTAACTGCTTGTTCAATGTAGCCCAGGTAATTTACAATAAGTGTATAGCTGCCTTCTTCAACTGTTATTGAATAAAAACCATAAACATTAGTGGAAGTGCCTTTTTGATTCTCCTTAAGATAAACGGTTGCACCGATAAGCGTTTCACCGGTATTTGCATCCTTAATATAGCCGCTTACTGTTGATTTTTTCTGTGCATAAACCGGGTTAGCCAGGAAAACCAATTGTATAATTAATGTAAGCAAAACGAGGTATGAGATATGAATACCTGCACGGGCTGCATAAGGTTGAGAATGAAACCCGTTAAAATTTTTAAACATAAATCAGTGATTAATGAGGAAACAAATCTAATAAAGTGGAAATGGCATAAACGACTAAGTGACGAAATAATTTTGTAAAAGTTACAGCCGTTTTACGGATAAAATAAAAAAGGCTGCTTAATAGCAGCCTTTTTTATTAAAAATCACAATCGACTATTGGATCACGAGTTTCTCAATCCATTCACGATTACCGCTATTGTATTTAACTGTATAAATACCTTTTGCTAATTGTGAAAGATCAAGGCTAAACGATTTACTGTTATCAGCAACGCGTACCTTATCAGCAAACAAACGCTCACCGGTCAGGTTAAATATTTCAATGTTCACATTTGTGTTAATCTCTTCACTGAAGGTTACTGTAACAAATCCCGAAGTCGGGTTTGGATACATAAATGATTCAACTTCGGCAAGATTATCACCCGCTACACGTGCGCTAGGCTGGGTTATAGTTACGCTCTTGGTTTTTGTACAACCATTTGCATCGGTAACTGTTACCGTATAGGTTCCTGCAACTAAACCGGTTGCGGTTTGTGTAGTTTGAACAGGTGCACTGTTCCATGAATAACCATATGGGCTTACACCTCCGCTAACATTAGCAGTTGCTGTACCATTACTGCCACCAAATGTTGTAACATTTGTTTTCGAAATAGAAATGTTAATCAATGCCGGCTGAGTTATAGTTACATTAATTGATTTTTTACATCCTTTGCTGTCAGTTACAATACAGGTCCATGTTCCAGGTTTTAAACCGGTAACATTGGCTGTTGTCTTGGCTGGTACTGTATTCCATGTATAAGTATAACCGGGTGTACCACCGACTGCAGTAACATTAGCAGTACCATTTTGGGCACCGTTACAGGTAATATTAGTTGAAATTACAGCAAGTACAATTGCAGCGGGCTGGTTAATTGTTGCACTGAATTGTCCGGTACAACCTTTGCTATCTGTAACAATAACAGTATACGTTCCGGCTGCAAGCTTATTAAGCTGATCCTGAGTTGTAGCACCATTGCTCCATGAATAACTATATCCTGGGTTACCGCCTGAAGGTGTAATATCAATTGAACCGGTAGCAGTTCCATTACATTTAGCATCAGTTACAATTCCGGTAACTGTAAGACCTCCGGAACTTGTTAAAACAGCATTAGCTGTTTTGGTACATCCGTTGGCATCAGTAACAGTTACCGTGTAGGTGCCTGCTGCTAATCCTGTTGCAGTTTGAGTATTCTGAATTGGTGTAGTATTCCACGAATAGCTATATGGAGCTGCACCACCGGTTGCCGATGCAGTTGCAGATCCATTGCTGTTGCCGCAACTTGGATTAACTTTGGTAGTTGTTGCATTCATTGCAGCAGGCTGTGTTAATGTTATTATACCTGTGCTTGTACAACCAGGGCTACCAGTACTAACTGTTACTATGTAAGTTCCTGCGGGTACACCACTTAAACTGCTGGTGGTGGCACCTGTATTCCATAAATAAATGAATGGACCCGGATCGCCACTTACAGCTACAGTTATAGCGCCATCACTTCCGCCATTACAGCTTATGTTCTTACCTCCCACATAGGTTGGACTCGATAAGGCAAGGCCTATACTAATGTTGTGAGGCTTAACCACCGTATCCATAAATGTACAGCCAGATATTACATCAGTTATTAAACAGTAGTTATTAACGCCATAAGAAAGCCCGGTGCCGGTTGCAGTAGTTTGAACCGGAACAGTTTGCCATTGGTAGGTATAACCTGTTCCGCCCGTTCCGGCAACATTAACAATGGCATTGTCTTTATAGCAACTTGCATTTTGAATAACGGTATTAATGGCACCTAATTTACACTCTAACTTAAGTGTGAATATAGCAATCATCGTACAGCCATTTGCATCGGTAACTGTTACTGTATAGGTTCCTGCCGACAAGCCAGTATTAGCTGATGTTGTTGCACCATCACTCCATGCATATGTATATCCCGGAACACCACCACTCACATTTGTTGTGATTGAGCCGCCATTAACATTGGCTGATGTTGGATTAACTGTAACACCCGGAATTAGAATTTTAGTCGGAGAAGTAATGTTCACAGACAAATGGCTTTCGCATCCATTAGCTTCTTTTACCGTTAGGAAATAGGTATTGGCATTCAAACCACTAATATCCTCTGTAGTTGCTCCGTTAGACCATTGATAGTTAAATGGCGCAGTGCCACCGGTTAATGTTACATCGATACTTCCATTACTTCCATTGAAGCATGAAACATCAATATGTGTTTCAGTAACAAATAACTGAGGAGGCTCGGTAATTGTATGAGTTCCAGTAAGCGTACATCCATTAGCATCAGTAACTACTATTGTATAGGTACCTGGGCAAAGTCCGCTTAAACTGGAAGTAGTTTCACCACCTGACCACAGATAACTATAGGGTGATACTCCACCTGATATAGCATACGAAATGTTTCCATCACATGCACCGTAGCATGTTACATTATTGACTGTAATTGATGCCGATAAAACTGCAGGTTCTGTAATAGTTATAGTCTCAGTTTGTATAGAACCACACTGATCTGTAATTGTAACGGTATAAGTACCAGCTCCTAAACCGGTTCTATCTTCATTGGTATTTCCATCATTCCACAGGTAACTATATCCTGGTTTACCGTCAGTAGCCGTAATATCTATAGAGCCCGTTAAGTCGCCACCACAAAGAATATTGACATGTGTTTCTGAAGTTTGCAATGGTGGAAAATCACCGATAGAAACTGAATAAGTTGCAGAACATCCGTTTGCTTCAGTTACATTAACTGTATAAACCCCAACAAAAAGATTAGAGATGTCTTCTGTAGTTTCTCCACTAGACCACTGGTAGGTATATGGCGTAGCACCACCTGATACAGTAAGATCAATTGATCCTGTATTTGCACCTTGACAATCTGCATTTACATGTGTGTCAGAAATATTTAATATTGGAGGACCAACCTGGTTTACAGTTACGTTGAAACTGCATGAGGTTACATTACCACAACCATCAACAGCTGAATAAGTTACAACAGTTGTTCCCACCGGGAAGAAGTCGC
>JBGARN010000013.1:0-52288 GCA_044230205.1 Bacteroidia bacterium | reverse complement strand
GATTTGGATTAAACCTTAATGGTCGCAAGCGAAACACGCATTATGGATTAGGAGTCTATAAAACAACAGATGGAGGAATTACATGGAATCCTACCGGTCTCACTTTCCAACTCACAGATGGTGATGCATCGTTAATCAGAAAAATAATTATTCAACCAAACAATACTAACAAACTGGTTGCTTGTGGTGTTAATGGAATTTATCGCAGTGATGATGCAGGTGCAACCTGGAATCATATCCTCGATTCATTAGCATGGGATTTAGTTCAGGATCCGGTAAATCCTAACGTGTTGTATTGCGCAACAGGGTGGGTGGCAACTGCAAATGATGGTAATGCAGCAATTTATAAATCTACAGACTTTGGAAATACATGGACTATGCTTAATACCGGCATTCCTTCAACCGGTGATGTTCAAAGAGTAAAACTGGCTTTAGCACCAAGTGATAATAATTACTTGTATGCACTTACTGTTGATATTAACAACGGTTTGTATGGATTTTATAAATCAACAGATGCAGGCTCAACTTGGAATTATATAAATCCGGGAATCAACATTTTGAGTGGGGGTGATGGAACATCAACAGGTGGGCAGGGTAATTATGATTTAGGTCTTTGTGTAAATGCTACAAATAGAGATATTGTTTATGCAGGAGGTGTCAATCTTTATGTTTCAGATGATGGTGCAAATACATTTAATCCGGCCAGCCATTGGACACTTAACTATGGCCCAACCATTCATGCTGACATTCATTTTATACAACAGCAACCCTTAACCGGAAATATTTTTGTTTGTAATGATGGTGGATTATATCGCACAAGTGCAATTATCGGCCAAAGCTGGAATGATGCTAATAATGGCAACCCATGGCCTACTCAATGGACCAACCTATGCAGCGGGTTACAGGTAACTTCCTTTTACCGTGTATCCAGTTCGCGTAATTTATCAGGAAGACTGGCTGCAGGTGCACAGGACAATGCTACATTTTATTATGAAAACGGAAGTTGGTCAACTATCTATGGAGGTGATGGTATGGACAACTATCTTGATCCTGCTAACGATGATGTGGTAATTGCATCAAGTCAATATGGAAACTTTGGTTATTCGTCTGATGACGGTATCAATTTTACAGGTATTGACCCGAATCCAAATGTTGAAGTTTCTGAATGGACCACGCCTATAATTGCAGATTATAATCAGCCGGGAACTTTATATGCCGGCAATGCTAATGTAAGTAAATCAACCGATGGAGGTTTTACATGGAATGTTATTTCAAATTTCCCTCCGGGTGGCATTGCAAACAATGAAATTACTTCAATTGCAGTAGCTAATTCCAACAGTAATGTTATTTATGCAGCAAAGCGGGTTCGTTATGAATACAGTATTCCGGGTAGCATGTATGTTACTATGAATGGTGGGGCAACCTGGAATGATATTACAGCAGGTCTGCCTGATTCATTATACTTTACCAGTGTTGATGTTAGTCAGAATAATCCTTCAGTGGCTTACGTTAGTATGGCACAATTCAGTGCCGGGAATAAAGTATTTTTAACTACTAATGCCGGGGTTACATGGCAGAACATAAGCTTTAACCTCCCTAATATACCTGTTAACTGCGTTAAGTCAGTTCCAGGATCGGATATTTTACTGGCAGCTACGGATGTAGGTATTTATATGTTTGATCCTTTACAACAAACGTGGATTAATGTAAGCACTGGATTACCTAATGTTATAGTTCAGGATATCGAGTTTAATGTGCCATTAAATAAAATTTATGTAGCTACTTTTGGCCGTGGTATTTGGGAAACTAACCTTGCCACAATAAGCAATATTGTATCTGTAAAAAATCCGACCCTGGATATTTCATTAAACCCAGCAGTGAATAATGGAAGCTTTACTATTTATACAAGCGATTTAAATAAGACGGTAAATATGCTGCTTAACATTGTAGATATAAAAGGTGCCACAGTATACAGTGACAGACTAGAGGGTAATGACCATTATAATTTTCAATTGCAACTTGCTCCGGGAATGTACTTTGCCAAAGTAGAAGGTAATGGTATATGGGGCGTTAAAAAGTTTATTGTTGAATAATACCTTCTTTAACTTTCACTTAAATTAGTTTTCAATCCGTCCTGATTTTATTTCATCTACCACAGCCGGATCAAGCAAGGTGGTGGTATCACCAATATTTGATACTTCACCTTCAGCTATTTTCCTTAAAATTCTTCGCATTATTTTTCCGCTCCTCGTTTTCGGTAGCCCATTTACAAACTGAATTTTATCTGGACGCGCTATTGCCCCAATAATTCTGGTTACCGTTAGGTTGATATCCTGCCGCGCCAGGTTCAAATCACCATGATGTCCGTTATAAATAACATAAGCGTAAATGCCTTGTCCTTTGATGTCGTGTGGATATCCTACCACTGCGCTTTCAATAACACCCGCATGCATATTTATGGCATTTTCAACTTCTGCTGTTCCTATTCTGTGACCGCTTACGTTTAGTACATCATCCACACGTCCAGTAATTCTATAGTTGCCATGTTCATCGCGTAAACAACCATCACCTGTAAAATATAAATTGGAGTAAGTGGCAAAATAATTCAACCTACATCTTTCATGATCCCCGTACGTTGTGCGAATCATACCCGGCCATGGAAACTTAATACATAAATTACCACTTACGTTGTTACCCAAAATCTCATTTCCATTCTCGTCAACCAGGCACGGTTGTATGCCCGGTAAAGGTAAAGTAGCATATGCAGGCTTATGTGGAGTTACTCCTGCAAGGTTTGAGATTAAAATTCCGCCAGTTTCAGTTTGCCACCACGTATCTACAACCGGGCAATTTTCCTTTCCGATATTTTTATGATACCAGTGCCATGCTTCTTCATTAATGGGTTCACCAACAGTTCCTAAAATCTGAATTGAATCAAGTTTTTTATCTTTAATTGGTGTATCACCATAAGCCATTAAACTTCGTATAGCAGTTGGTGCTGTATACAATATATTGACATGATGCTTATCAGCAATCTCCCAGAATCTTCCGGCATCAGGCCAGGTAGGAATTCCCTCAAACATTAGTGATGTAGCACCAGCGCTTAACGGACCATATACGATGTAGGTGTGACCCGTAATCCATCCAATATCAGCAGTACAGAAGTGTACCTGCCCGGGCTTGTACTGAAATACATTAACAAAGGTATAATTGGCCCATACCATGTAACCTCCGCATGTATGAACCACACCTTTAGGTTTTCCGGTTGAACCAGAAGTATAAAGAATAAAAAGCATGTCCTCGGCATTCATAACTTCAGCAGGGCAATCGGGGTTACCCTGGGTTTCAACAATTTTAATTTCATCTTCCCACCACACGTCACGTCCTTTAATCATGCTTACCGGTGTTCGGGTTCGTGTGCAAACTATAACCCGCTTAACAAATTGCGAACCAATCAACGCATCATCAATAATGCTTTTTAGTGGAATATCCTTTGCTCCCCGAAATGCACCGTCACAGGTAATAATATATTCTGCCTGCGCATCCTGCAAACGATCAGCAATTGATTGCGATGAAAAACCGCCAAAAACAACAGAATGTATTGCACCTATGCGAGCGCATGCAAGCACAGCAATAGCAAGTTCAGGTATCATTCCCATGTAGATGCAAACACGATCGCCTTTTTTAACACCATTGTTTTTAAGAACATTTGAGAACTGCTTTACCTTAAATAAAAGTTCTTTGTAAGTTAACATGCGATGATGCTCTTCGGGATTATTTGGTTCCCAAATAATAGCAGGCTGATTGCCTAGCTTTTCAATATGCCGGTCAAGGCAGTTTTCTGTTATATTAAGTTGGCCGCCTTCAAACCATTTTACTAAAGGTTGTTTAAAATCCCATTGGAGCACCTTATCCCATTTTTTCTTCCAGCTGAAATGCCTTGCAATATCTGCCCAAAATTGATCCGGATCAGAAATACTCTGCTGCCATGCTTTATGATATTCTTCTTGTGTTTTAATTTGATAAGGAAATTCCATAATTGAAAACATTTAACTGAACAAATCGGAGAGTAACATTAAAAAAAAATAATGAAATAATATTATTACAAAAATTAAGGTAAGCATGAAGCAAAACGGTTAGCTGTATGTCTCTTGCAAATTCCTTTAAACACCGCTGTGTTTTTGAATTAAAGTGTATTTAGTAGTTCAAAAATCTGCATGGTGTGCAGATCTCTAATGAAATTATTTACCATTGAACTTACATAATAGCAACAATTGTTTTTATTTACAGGCATTTATGAATCAGACTTCAACCCAGGGTAACAAATATCTTTTTCCATTTATAATGGTTACCAGTTTGTTCTTTCTCTGGGCCCTTGCACATAACCTCAATCCTATACTTATTCCGCATTTAAAAAAAGCATGCGCTTTAACTGACTTTCAAAGTGCACTTATTGATTCATCATTTTTTATTTCCTATTTTATTATGGCTATACCTGCCGGAATAATTATGAAACGGTTTGGTTACAAAAAAGGGATTATTACCGGACTCCTTTTGTTTTCCTGTGGTGCCTTTTTATTTTATCCGGCCGCAAATATTTTATCCTTTCAGTTTTTTCTTTTTGCACTTTTCATAATTGCCTGTGGTTTAACTTTTCTTGAAACAGCTGCCAATCCATATATTACTATTCTCGGCAAACCTGAAAGTGCAACTCAGCGACTTAATTTTGCACAATCATTTAATGGACTTGGGGCTTTTATTGCACCCCTGATTGGCGGATTGTTTATTCTTACAGGCAATCACTTAAATGCAGATGAGCTAAAAAACTATAGTGACCAACAATTTGAAGCATTTCGATTAGCTGAAGCTGCAACCGTAAAAATACCATACCTGGTTATAGGTAGCCTTGTGCTTTTAGTAGCAATTGTTTTTATGGTCGTAAGATTACCGGATATCGTGGAGGAAGATGATGGAGAGATTAATTGGAAGAATGTTTTTAAACATCGTCATTTAGTCAATGGTATGTTTGCCCAATTCTTTTACGTAGGTGCGCAGGTAGGAGTGGGAAGTTTTTTTATCAGGTTTCTTAATCAAACTGCGCAGATCGAAGAACAACAGGCCGCATATTATTTGTCAGTGGCTTTGTTATTATTCATGTCAGGCAGGTTCATTGGTACATGGCTTATGCAATTAATAAATCCCCATAAATTATTGAGCATATATGCTCTTTGCAACATAATACTGATAGCTGTTGCGATATTTTTAAAAGGGATGCCATCAGTGTATGCATTAATGAGCGTTGAATTTTTTATGTCCATTATGTTTCCTACCATATTCTCTTTAAGCATTAAGGATTTAGGGAGCGATACGAAGCCGGGGTCATCCCTTATTATAATGTCGATAGTTGGTGGCGCTGTAATTCCGGTTATAATGGGAAAAATCTCAGATCAATTGAATTCAATTAAACTTGCTTATGCCATTCCTCTCTTATGTTTCTTAGTGGTATTTATTTTTGGATGGAGAGGTTATAAAGCGGTTGACTCAGTAACTACAAAATCTGCATAAAACATTAAAACTCTGTTTAACTATTTTTAATCTGTTCTCACAAACTCTAAAACAATTGCATCAATGAAACTCTATTGTCTTGCGCTCGATCTGGTTGATAACGAAAAACTGATTGAGGAATATGAAAATCATCATCAAAAAGTGTGGCCTGAAGTTTTAAAGAATATTGCTGATTCAGGAATTATACAAATGGAAATTTACAGAACTGCTAACAGGCTTTTCATGATAATGGAAACAGACAATGACTTTTCATTTGAAAGAAAGCAACAACTTGACCAGTCCAACGAAAAGGTGATGGAGTGGGAACAAATGATGTGGAAATATCAGCAAGGATTACCTCATGCCGGCAAGGGAGTAAAATGGATGCTTATGCAAAAGATTTTTGAATTCAGTTCTGTAAAACATTAAATGAAAAAAGCGTAGGCCCCCAAGACTACGCTTTTAGAAAAAAATTAGTGTTTTAACTCGGTTATAATTGAATTGCGGGAGTAAATAAAATAGAAGATTAATCTTATGCAATATTAAGTTGAGCAAATGGTAGGGCTTACTTATTTAACGGCAACTTTGTTTTTAGTTTACCTATATCCCATTTTATTTGTCCGAAAACAGATGCCGTTTTCAATTTATTTAGGTGTTATTAAAAGCTGGGTTGAAGCTGATTTATGTAATATTATCATGTTAAATCTCAGTAAATAAATGGTCAGATTAAATTTATTAAAATACTTATTTATCATTGTTGTAATTAATTTTTAAATGAGAAGCGGTACTGTTTTAAAAATTCTATTGTTTTTGTGTATAGCAGCAATTGCTTTCTTTTTGGCGACAAGGTTGGTAATAAAGCCGAAGAGTGCTGTTTCAAATTCAGCGGGAAATCAAAAGCCCGGCAAACCAACCTTAAAAGGAGTAATAGTGAAGGCAGAAATGTTCTCTACTGCCGTAAGGGCTACAGGCTCAATTATGGCTTATGACGAGGTAGAGCTTAAGGCAGAAACTTCGGGACGGATTATAAAAATATATTTTTTAGAGGGCAGCCATGTTGCAAAAGGCGATTTGCTTATTAAGATTTATGATGAAGATCTCAAAGCGCAATTGCAAAAAATCAATCTCCAGGTTAAGCTACTTGAAGATCAGGAGGCACGGCAGAAAAAGTTGTTTGAACTAAATGCCACAAGCAGAGAAGAGTATGACATCATACTCAATCAGCTTAATACGCTTAAAGCAGACCGTGAACTTATTTTAACCTCGCTATCAAAAACTGAAATTAGGGCTCCCTTTAGCGGGATAATTGGTTTACGCTATGTAAGCGAAGGAAGTTATGTAACCCCTGCAAGCCGCATTGCATCAGTTCAGAATATTAATCCTGTTAAAATTGATTTTACAATTCCGGAAAAGTATGCGGATAAAATTGCTGTAGGCGAAGAATTTTCATTTCGGACAGAAGAGAATAATCGCATCTATAAAGGTAAGATCTATGCAATAGAACCTAAGATTGATCCTTCAACGCGCAGCTTACAGGTAAGAGCTTTAAGTAATAACAGCAATGAACTTTTAATTCCTGGTGCTTTTATTAGAATTGAATTGCCGCTGAAGCAACAGGATAATGCCATGCTTATTCCTACACAAGCAGTAATTCCTGTTTTAAAAGGTCAGAAAGTTTTTTTGTATAAAGATGGAGTAGCAAAATCATTTGAAATAAAAACAGAAAACCGAACTGAAGACCGGATACAGGTAACAGAAGGAATAAGCCCGGGAGATACTTTAATAATAACCGGAATAATGTCATTAAAACCTGATATGCCGGTGAATATAATTGTTAACTGATGGTATAATTTAATGCTTTCATATTTTATCTAACGTGAGTCTTTCTTCCATAAGCATAAATCGTCCGGTACTTGCCATTGTTATGTCGGTTACTATTACCCTGTTTGGTGTAATAGGATTTAAGTTTTTGGGCGTTCGCGAGTTTCCATCTATTGACCCTCCGGTAATTACTGTACGGACAGGTTATACAGGTGCTAATGCTGAGGTGGTTGAATCACAAATTACTGAACCACTTGAAAAAGCAATAAACGGAATTGAAGGTGTGCGCACTATTGCATCATCAAGTAATTTGGGTTCGAGCAACATAACTGTTGAATTTAACCTTGATGCCAACCTTGAAGCTGCGGCAAATGATGTAAGAGATAAAGTTTCGCAGGCCATAAGGCAATTGCCACAGGATATTGATGCACCACCTGTCGTTACCAAGTCAGATGCCAACTCAGATGCTATATTATCCTTAACCATTCAAAGCGATACTAAAAACCAGCTTGAAGTAAGCGATTATGCTGAAAATGTAATAGCCGAACGATTGCAAACTATTCCGGGAGTGAGCAATGTTCAGATCTGGGGACAGAAAAAATATGCCATGCGTATTTGGATGATACCTGATAAGCTGGCAGCATTTAAACTAACACCGCTTGATGTAATTAATGCATTGCGAAATGAAAATGTTGAGCTGCCTTCAGGAAAAATTGCCGGGAATACCACTGAACTTACAGTGCGTACTGAAGGCAAAATGCAGAACGAAGAAGAGTTTAACAATCTTATTATTAAAGCTGAAGGCGAGAATTTAATACGGTTAAGTGATATTGGTTATGCTAACCTTGGGCCCGAAAATGAGGAAACTATATTAAAGCAATCGGGTACACCAATGGTAGCTGTTGCTTTGCTACCTCAACCAGGAGCCAATTATTTAGAAATTGCTGATGAGTTTTATAAGCGGGTTGAAAAGATTAAAAAAGAAATTCCGGATGATTATCACCTGGATATTGCGCTTGATAATACTCGGTTTGTACGGCAATCAGTGAATGAAGTTAAAGAAACACTTCTTATTGCAATAGTACTTGTAATACTTATTATCTACCTTTTTTTCCGCGAATGGATAATTGCCGTACGTCCGTTAATTGATATTCCGGTTTCATTAGTAGGTGCATTTTTTATTATGTACGTGGCCGGTTTTTCTGTCAATGTTTTAACATTGCTGGCAATTGTGCTGGCTACAGGGTTGGTTGTCGATGATGGAATAGTGGTAACCGAAAATATTTATAAAAAAGTGGAACGTGGTATGAATGCACGTGAAGCAGCATTTAAAGGTTCTAATGAAATATTTTTTGCTGTAGTTTCCACATCAATAACACTTGCTGCGGTTTTTCTTCCGGTAATATTTATGCAGGGGTTTGTTGGAAGACTCTTTCGTGAATTCGGAGTTGTAATTGCTGGTGCAGTTTTAATTTCAGCGTTTGTTTCGCTTTCACTAACGCCCATGCTGAATGCAAAATTGTTGAACAAAAATCAAAAGCACACCTGGTTTTATTTAAAAACGGAACCCTTTTTTGAGGCGTTGAATTATTTTTATAAAAATCTGCTTGAGAAATTTATGCTCAGGCGCTGGTGGGCAGTAGTTATAATAATAGTGTCGTTTGGGTTGATTTACCTGATTGGTACCAACCTTCAATCTGAACTTGCACCGCTGGATGATCGAAGTTCAATACGTATGTCAATTATTGCACCTGAAGGTTCATCCTATGAGTACACCAACAATATTATGGATAAGCTTTCACAATTCATACAGGACTCCGTACCTGAAAAAAAAGTTTGTCTTACTGTAACTGCACCCGGCTTCACCGGTTCAGGCGCAGTTAATACTGGTTTTGTGCGCTTGGTGTTGTGCGAACCATCAGAACGAAAAAGAACACAGCAGCAAATTGCCGATTATCTTACCTCGCAGGTAAAACGGTTTACTGAAGCACGTGTTTTAGTTTTGCAGGAGCAAACACTTTCTGCAGCAACAGGTGGGGCACGCATTGGCTTGCCGGTACAGTTTGTGCTTCAGGCACCTAATTTTGAAAAGCTTCGCGAAAAGCTACCTAAGTTTATGGAGGAGGTTAATTCTAACCCGGTTTTCCAGGGAAGTGATGTTAATCTTAAATTTAATAAGCCTGAGCTTTCAGTAACCATTGACCGCGAAAAAGCACGCAGCCTTGGCGTTAATGTAATGGATATAGCCCAAACGTTACAACTGGCATTCAGCGGGCAGCGTTTCAGCTATTTTAACATGAATGGCAAGCAATACCAGGTTATCGGACAATTTGATCGTTCCAATCGTGATGAACCACTTGACCTTAAGTCAATTTATATACGTAACACCAGTAATGAGCTTATACAACTTGATAATGTAATACAGGTAACTGAAGAAAGCCGGCCTCCTCAATTATACCATTTCAACCGTTATACTTCTGCCACAGTTTCAGCCGGACTTGCACCCGGAAAAACTATTGGAGATGGCATTAACGAGATGGATAAAATTGCTGCCAAGGTGCTTGATAATTCCTTCAGCACTGCATTAAGCGGCCCATCACGCGATTTTGCTGAAAGTTCTTCTAATATTCTTTTTGCTTTTATGCTGGCGCTAATGCTTATTTACCTGGTGCTTGCAGCTCAATTCGAAAGTTTTATCGATCCGTTGATCATAATGATTACAGTACCACTAGCTATTGCAGGAGCACTTATTTCATTATGGATGTTTGATCAAACATTAAATATTTTCAGCCAGATCGGAATAATTATGTTGATTGGGCTGGTAACTAAAAACGGAATTCTAATAGTTGAATTTGCCAATCAACAGCGCGAAAAAGGGCTTGAAATGAAACAGGCAGTGTTAACAGCATCAGTTGCCCGTTTCAGGCCGATATTAATGACAACGCTGGCCACAGTTTTGGGAGCTGTACCGATTGCATTGGCATTAGGTGCAGGCTCTGCAAGTCGTATCTCAATGGGTATAGTTGTTATTGGCGGGTTACTTTTTTCTCTTGTTCTCACATTATTCGTTATTCCGGCTATTTATTCTTTTGTTTCAATGAAAGCCAAAACTGAAAGTACGATAGCATGAAAAAATGGTTTTTAGCGATGTTGGTTTTATTGTGCTTTAAACTTAAGGCTCAAGAAGTGCTTACACTACAGCAAGCCATAGAAATAGCCTTAAAGAACAATTATGATATTACCATAGCCCGCAATGAGGCACTAATTACTGATAACAATGCAACATTGGGAAATGCAGGTGCATTGCCAAGGTTAGATTTCATTTTAAACCAAAACAACAGCATTCTCGATTCTAAGCAAAACTATTCCAATGGCACTGAAGTAAATAAAACCGGTGCTAAAGGACACAACCTCAATGCAGAGGTTCAATTAACATGGACTTTGTTTGATGGCTTTACCATGTTTGCATCCTACAACAAATTGCAGGAATTATCAGCTCTCGGCAATCTGAATGCAAAGTCAGTTATTGAATCATCTGTAAATGATGTTATCAATAATTATTACGAAGTGTTACGGATGAAGGCTTTGATACGTGTAACGCAAAATGCACTTGATGTATCACAAGTAAAACTCAGGATTGCAAAAACCAAATTCGAAATTGGTTCCACTTCAAAATCAGAATATCTGCAGGCTGAAATTGATCGTAATGCCGACAGTTCTTCGCTGCTTCAGCAGCAGCAGATACTCGACAACTCAAAAGTCAGACTTAACGAATTGCTGGCACGGGATGCTGATACAGCATTTGATATTGACACTGTATTTTCAATTGATTCAGAGATCAATTACGATGATTTAAAAACAAAGGCATTAAATGAAAATACATCCCTGCTTATTGCTGATAAAAATGTAAGCATCAGCAAATACTATTTAAAGGAATTGAAAGGGGACAGGTATCCAAGAATAGGAGTAACTGGCAGTTACGATTATAATAAATCAAATACTGAGGCAAGCTTTATTCTTGATAACCGCACGCAGGGCTTTAACTATGGATTTAATATTTCGTACAACTTGTTTAATGGCTTTAACCTGAACAGGGAAATTAAAAATGCCAGGATTATTAATGATAATGCAATGGTGAATTATACAGCTGCTAAGGCAGATTTGTTATCACAGCTTAAAATTGGTTATCGCATTTATACCAATAATGTTCAATTGATGAATCTTGAGCAAAACAACAGCATGCTGGCTGATGAAAACCTTAATCTTGCCATGGAACGTTTCCGTGCAGGCACCATTGACGAATTAAGATTGAAAGATGCCCAGCAATCAAACGTTGAAGCACAGAACAGATTAGTTAATTCTAAATTTGTGGCTAAACTTTCAGAGGTTTATCTGAAACGAATTAGCGGACAATTACTCAAATAACTGCAGTAATGGTATTCTTATCTATATCCCCAAAATTGAAAATTAGGGCATCTTTAATACTTGCCTTTATTTGTTTACAATTTATTGTACTAGCACAGCATAAAAGAGGCTACCTGGTTAATGCAGGTGGCGATACAATTTCAATAACAGGCTATCTTACTGATAATGGATTGATTTACTACAAACCTATGGGCAGTAAGAAGCAATTATACCTGGAAGCACATGAAGTGAAAAGTGTTTTTTATGATGGACATCTTTATGGATTTGTAAATAATTCAACCCGCGGCAAGGGTTTACTCATTTGGAGTGAAATTATAGCTATTAGCAATAAATATATTTTTGCCATTTCTAAAAATTACAGCGACATCTACAATATTTACATTACCGATAAGTTTACGGGCTATCTTGTAACTGATTATATAATAGCTGACAGCAAAACCAAGCGCGAAGGCGCCAAACAACTGGTGCTTACTTATTTTGATGATTGTATAGAACTTAAAGACCGTATTGGAAAAAACTACAGGTTTCCTGATGGCGATCTTTTAAACCGTGGCCTGATAACCTGTAAATAACAATAAACCATCTTCAATTTTCCTTAAGCTAAGGTTATTCACAAGCAGACCTTGAAAAGTTATTTTACCTGCCAAGCCAGCAAGGAAAAGATATTGATTACTTCGCTGTTAAGTATTTTGGTATGTCTTTGACGTTTACAGGTAGTTAGTGCAATACTTAAATGCGTTTTATAATGACCTATTAATTGCAATACAAATGTAAATTTATGAAGTAAGCCTAAGCCAAAGCCCCGATAACAGTGCATTTTGGATGAAGATGGGAGCTTAACTGGAAAGTAAAAACAGAATTGGCATGGTACTTGGCTTATTAGCAATTGAACACCCTGCAGGATAAAAACAAATTCCCTCTATAAATAATTTAGATATGAAAAAGTTATTAATTGTATTTAGTGCTGGTTTATTAGTATTCGGTTGCACCGATTATAAATCACAGATACAAAAACTGGAAAGCGAAAAACTGGAATTGATTAACAATGCCGGTTATAAAGACTCAACCATTAATGATTTTATAGCCTCATTTAATGAAATTGAAAAAAGCATGAATGAGGTTACTGAAAAGCAAAAGCTTGTTTCATCTTCAGCCGGTGGTGAAATAAATGGTTCATCAAAAGAACGCATCCTGAACAGTATAAGCGATATTGACAAGATGCTACAGGAAAATAAGGAACGTATTGCTGCATTAAGCCGTAAGCTAAAGAATTCGTCAGTTAAGATTGCTGAGTTTGAAAAAATGGTTCTGGCATTAAACGAACAAATTGCCGCAAAAAGCAGTGAAATTGATTCACTGAACACAAGGGTGTTATCATTAAACAATACCGTGGCTGAATTAAATACTAAAGTGGATACTTTAACGCTGCAAAATACAGCCAAGGCACAAACTATTGTTGATCAGACTGCAAAAATGCAGACAGCTTACTACACTAAAGGCAATTATAAAGAGCTGAAAACAAAATCAATTGTTGTAAAAGATGGCGGGTTTATTGGCTTAGGTAAATCTGAAGTGCTTAAGCAGGATTTTGACCGTAATGCTTTTACAACCATCAACATTATGCAGGTTACCGATATACCGGTGGCAGCCAAGTCTGTTGAGTTGCTTACCAATCACCCTTCAGATTCATATACCTTAAAGAAAGATCAGAATAATGTAGTATCAAATCTTGTTATTACAAATCCTGAAAAATTCTGGAGCAGCAGTAAATATTTGGTTTTGCTTACCAATTAGATTTTTGATTAACACACATAAGAATATAAAAATCCCCTGCAGTCAATGAGACTTTGCAGGGGATTTTTGTTTTGCAAAAGTTGCATCAAGATTAGCTCAGGCTTTTACAGGTTATTCATATTTGAAGAATTTGTTTTCTTATTAAGATTCTTATCTCTGATCACAAATCCTAATCCTACATACATCATCTGGCTTTCCGTTGGTTTATATTCAACTCCGGAAACATTTATCTTTTGTTTATCTTCAGTAAGGAAATCTGTCAGATAATATTTGAATTTAAGATAAAAACCATTCTTGAATTTTACTTCGGCAAATACAGAAGGCAGAAACAAGTTAGTACGATTACTAAACCATATATTACTTTTTGTTTTTTCGTCATTAACAAAAACCTTTTGTTTATAATTTAAGGCTAGTTCTCCTTCAACGCCTACGGTTCCATAAGTTTCTTTCTCCATGTTTCCAAATTTCAGTGCAAGCGGCAATCCTAATGTATATACACGCTGTTTAACTTTAACTGTATCATTCAGGTCATTAATTAAACCAACATTACGCAAGGAAAGGCCCGTATAAAAGCCAAGGCTTCGGTTAAAATTATAATGAAATTGCTCAGCAAGATGAAGGAAACAAGAGAATCTCACAATGTTGGATGGCTCAAGTGGCTTTGATTCAACATTACCAAATGAAAAAATAAGCTCAGAGCAAGAAGAGAAATAATAGGGCTTGGATGGAGTGGATTCCTGTGCATTTGAATTAAGAAACATGGTGCACGCAATGAGTAGTAATGGAAGTTTTTTCATAAAATGTAATTTAATTTATGCGGCAAATATAAATTTATAGTTGTTTAATAAGCTTGGCTATAATTTCTTATAGATTTTATTGTCCTTTATATAAGATGTTACCGGATTTTTTTTGATAGCAAACCGGTATGATATAACAAAGGTTATATTGGAGAATGCAGATTCAAATTCAAAAGTTGAATTGGTAAGTAAATCGATATCATTTGTAGCATTCAAAGAAATAAATAGCCTGGAGCTGCTGAAACCCAATGCCGCACGCCCTTCGAGATCGAATTTTAAATAGGTAGCAGTAAACCCATCATTGGTGTAAAAATCATATTTGCGCCATTGCAATTCAGAATTTACAATACCGGTTGCATTAAGAAACAATTTTTTGAAAAACACAATCGTATAACTACCACCCGCTCCAAAACCGGCCGACATGGTTCTCAGGTAATTAATATCAGCATACGAATCATAATACTGACGCTGAGCAGGGGGTATAAAAGAAGTATCTGCGCTTAATGTATTATGATACAAACCGGCATTGAATGCCAGTGACCCGGCAGATTTAAGCTGCCTGAAACCGGCAGAAAAAGTAGATTTAATGGAAAATTTTTTCCAGTTCGGAAAGTAGGTAACTTTTGCTCTGTAGGTTGTATTTCTCAAATCAGGAGCCTGGTAAAAGGGTGTTCCGGCACCGAATAGTGAATCATGGTTTGCTGTATTCACATCGTAAAATCCTTCATATTTCCGATAAAAAACGCTGGCAAAAAGTTTAGTTCTCCCAACTACTAAACCTATATTATTAACATTTGTTTTACCTTTTTGGGTCACATCATCCTGGCGCGTTTTAAATCCAATATTCAGCGCTATTTTATCGAAATCTAGTGCAATGCCGGTAACTGCTTTCGCATTGTCCCTGTATTTAATTTCGGTATGATTTCGCTCATCAGGAAAGAAGTTCTGGTTCATAGTAAGTGTATAATTCCTGTTAGACTGAAAAATACCAACACACAAATGGTTATGAAACCACTCATACCGGGTTGTATCATGCAACTCATGTTGAACCGAATCGATTTGTGCTACTGCGGTTAAACTACCGAGGAAACAAATGATGAAAATGAGAAGTAGCTTCATATTAACGAATAAAGCCCAAATCGGCAGTATTTTAACGGCTTTGGAATATGGGTTAAGTTAAATATCAGCTCCATTTTAAAAAATACAGCTACCCCAATATTAATTTAATATTAAATACCTGCATTTGTTATTTAATGTTTAACAAATGAATATAATTTTGGCCAGATTTAAAGTAACTGTTAGATTGCCATTTTATAGTGTAATTATTATTTCGATCATTGTTTAACAACTTTGAAATATAAACCAAAGCTGAATTCATGAAAACCCTGATTATTGTTAGGCATGCAAAATCATCGCATGATATTGAGTTTGTTGACGACATGAATCGTCAGCTCAATAAGCGCGGTCTGGCCGAAGCAGAGTTGATGAGTCTTCAGCTGGCAAAAAAAGCATTAAAAGTTGATCGGATAATTTCAAGTCCTGCACTTAGAGCTATTTCAACGGCTCTCATTTTTGCACCTGTAATAAAAGCAGGTTATGATAAAATAAGCATAGATAGCCAGCTTTACCTGCAAGGAACATCGGGCATTTTAAAAGTAATAAAGAACCAGCATGACAATTGCAATTGCCTGCTTCTTACAGGTCATAATCCTGATTTGCATAACCTGGTCAATATGCTTTCAAATACAATGATTGATAATTTTCCAACTACAGCTATTGCTATTATTAATATTGATATCAATCATTGGAATGATGTTAATCAAACTAAAGGAAACTTAAACGCATTACTTTTACCCGAACAATTCAGGGTGGAACCATAAACTTTTAATAAAAATAAATTTACAGGGAGAGCAATTAGTGAAAAAATCCAGGAATACACTTAGTGATAAGGATCTTTTTGTGCCACGAGATATCAGTTGGTTATCGTTTAACGGCAGGGTGCTGCAGGAAGCAGCAGACCAGGCTGTTCCTTTGATAGAACGACTTAAGTTTCTTGGAATATTTTCAAGCAATGGCGATGAATTTTTCAGGGTAAGAGTTGCCACACTGATGCGAATGCTGAAGTTTGACAAAAAAGCCAAAAAAATGTATGGTTATGATGTTAGTGAAATACTAAAGCGTATCCAGAAAATTGTAATGAAGCAACAGGCAAAATTTGAAGAAATTTATACTGGAATATTAGGTGAACTTGAACGCAACAGCATTTTTATTTTAAATGAATACCAGCTTACGCTGGAGCAGGGACGCTTTGTTCGTGAACATTTCAGAAATGTAATTCTTCCTACTCTTGTACCTATACTGCTGGATGGATTGAAAACTTTTCCTGAAATGAAGGATAAAACCATTTACCTGCTGGTTACCCTTCAGAAAAAATCAGAACCGCTTAAAGTAAAACATGCATTAATAGAAATTCCGACCAGCATACATTCCCGGTTTTTGGTGCTTCCGAGGGAAAACAAGTACATCATATTACTGGAAGATGTTATCCGTTATTGTCTTGATGATATTTTCACCTTTTTCCAGTACGATGAAGCAAAGGCTTACACCATAAAAATTACACGTGATGGCGAGCTGGATATTGAAAATGATGTAACAAAAAGCCTGGTTAGAAAAGTAGCCGAATCTATTAAGCGCAGAAAGAAAGGTCAGCCAACGCGTTTGATTTTTGATGAAGAAATGCCTGATGCATCGCTCAATTTTGTATTAAAACGTATGAAGCTTAAGCGGGGAGACAACATACTTCCGGGTGGACGCTATCATAATTTTGTTGACTTTATTAACTTTCCGGCTATAGGGCCTTCGGCACTAAGATATCACTCATTAAAGCCATTAATTCCTTCTGCTTTACAGGTCAAAAGCTTATTGACTTTAATAAGAAAGAAGGATATAATGCTGCATTTTCCTTATCACTCATACGATATACTCATTCATATTTTACGCGAAGCATCAATCGACCCTAAAGTTAAATCCATTTCGATAACATTATACCGTGTAGCCCGCAACTCCAATGTAGTAAATACGCTTATTAATGCAATCAGAAATGGGAAAAAGGTTACCTGCCTTGTTGAACTTCAGGCGCGCTTTGATGAAGAAAATAATATTACTGCAGCCAACAGGCTGATTGAAGAGGGTGTTAAAATTATATACGGTGTGCCAGGTTTAAAAGCGCATGGTAAGTTGTTTCTCATAAGCCGCCACGAGAGTGGTAAGATGGTTGACTATGCTCACATCGGTACCGGAAATTTTAATGAAGCTACAGCCAGGACTTACTGCGATCATGCTTTACTTACTGCAGACAAGAGGCTTACTGATGAAGTTAAACGCGTGTTTGATTTTTACAACAACAATTATAAAACTGGCGAATACAAGCATCTATTGGTTGCTCCTTTTTACATGCGCGATAAATTGGTAACGTTAATACAAAAAGAAATTTATAATGCGCGCCAAAACAAGCCTGCCTATATTATACTAAAGCTGAATAGTCTTACTGATGAGGACATGATTAAAAAACTCTATGAAGCAAGCGAAGCAGGAGTGAAGATCAAACTTATCATTCGGGGAATCTGCTGTCTTATTCCCCAGGTTAAAAATCTTAGCACCAATATTGAAGTAATCAGCATAGTTGATAAATTCCTGGAGCATGCACGTATTTTTGTATTTGCAAATGGTGGTGATGAGAAATATTTCATTTCATCAGCCGACTGGATGCAGCGTAATCTTGATTTCAGAAGTGAAGTGGCTACGCCAATTTATGACAAGGATATACAACAGGAACTTCGCAATATGTTAGATATTCAGCTTAACGATAATGTAAAAGCCAGGATAATAAATGCCGAACAGGATAACCGGTATGTAAGTGAATTCAGAACTGCTAAATCTAAAATCCGTGCACAGGATGAGATTTACAACTACCTCAAAAAATTATA
Source organism: Bacteroidia bacterium (assembly GCA_044230205.1). Lineage (GTDB taxonomy): Bacteria > Bacteroidota > Bacteroidia > AKYH767-A > OLB10 > JAEUTH01. The sequence continues at coordinate 33,921 of JBGARN010000013.1, read as the reverse complement.
ACACAGCAGGTAATCAGAGACGAGCAGTATAATTATCATTACATGCACTGTTGAAAATTTTATTTCGGAATAACCTTTCGAAAACAATCTTTAAGTTAATTAGCACCAACTTTAATGATTTAAGACGTGAGATTTGCCGCTATCGATATTGGTTCCAATGCCATTCGATTACTTTTCTGTAATGTTTACGAAGGTGAAAATGGAACTAATTTTAAAAAGGAAGAGCTCATAAGGGTTCCGATTAGGCTTGGTGAAGACGCTTTTACAAATCAGAAAATTTCCCAGGAAAAAATTGAAGATTTTATTAAAGTGATGAAAGCATTCAGGTTGCTGATTGATGTAAACCGGCCTGTAGATTTCAGAGCATGTGCTACTTCCGCAATGCGTGAAGCAAAAAATTCAACTGAAATATTGAAACGCATTAAAGATGAGGCCGGAATAACTGTTGATTTAATTGAAGGTTCAACCGAAGCCAGCCTTATTTACGCCAATCACATTGCCGAACACCTTGACAGAAATAGCTCGTACCTGTATATAGATGTTGGTGGTGGCAGTACAGAATTAACCTTGTTTTCAAGAAACAAACATGTGTTTTCACGGTCATTTAATGTTGGCACTGTGCGCATGCTGAATGAACAAATTGATAAAAACACCTGGAGTAGCTTTAAAGAATGGATTAAGGCCAATACTGCCGATTATCAACCATTAATTGCAATTGGCAGTGGCGGTAACATTAACAAGATTAATAAAATGGCTAAGGGTAAAAGCAATAAGCCCCTTTTGAAAGAAACCATTGAGGATATATTTAATGAATTGAATTCGCTAACCTATAAGGAGCGGATTGAATTAATAGGCCTTAAACCCGACAGGGCCGATGTGATCATACCGGCATCAAAAATCTTTCTTTCGGTTATGAAACATGCACAGATTACTAAAATATATGTGCCCGAAATTGGACTAGCAGACGGAATTATTCACCAGCTTTATGAAAAGTATAAGTCCTCGGCATCTGATAAAGTTAAAGTTGTAAGTACTTAAGATTGATTATTCATTTAATTTTTGCACTTTTAGCTTTCAGATTACATAGTCCTGACTTCAAATAATACAGCTCATGAAAAATTTCCTGTTACTACCAGCGGTTATTATTCTGTTCCTTTCAGGTTGTTGCGAAAAGGAACTGCCTGTTCAGCAAAAAGTTATGAATGTAGAACTGAAGAAAAATGAAACATGGAATTATAATTTTTCATCAGTAGTTGGAAAAAGTAAATGCAAAATTACTTCAGAAGCTATGCATAATGCTGTAAGCAAACTGGATTGCAAAAACAATTATACCTATCAACCTGCAAAGGATTATACAGGGTCAGATGAGGTAGTAATTACATCGGCTGAATACAAAAATGATAAAGACAATCACTGCGGTTGCCACCAGGACAATGCCACGCATGAAATTATTATTCACTTTGTTATTAAAGGTAATGAACCCGGTAAGCACCACAGGTCTTCCATTTGTCCTTCATTCTGAAAAGTAAAATTTTTAAGGTTGCTGCAGCTGGCTGATAACAGAATCTTCAATCAGGCTTTTTATGGCTACAATGCTATCAATGTTTTCATTGGGTATTGTCATTGAAAGTACATAGTGTTTTATTTTCCATTTATCATTTTGCTTCACCATAACTCCTGACCCCCTGCAAATTTTCATTTGTGTATTCAGCAATTCATCAAACCATGCTATGGAATTGCAATTGCTGTCAAAATAGATATGGCGGCTTAATGTCGTAAAAGACCAGGCCTTACCGCGGTCGAAGTAAGGTTTTGACCAGGTTTTAAACTCATTCACTTGCCAGTTTTCTTTGGCATCAGTACCAATAAATACTGCGGTATCACTAAAATAGCTGAAGTAGGTTTCATATTCAGCTTTTGCAGCTGCATTATGCCAGGCATTAAGCGTTGAATCAATTTGTTGTTTATCGGCTTCACCAGTAGTTTTCGCTTTATTACAACAAAGAAAAAGTGTTGATAACAAAAAGACCAGAAGTATTATTTTTAAGTAAGAGGTAAGTAATGTTTTCATGGAAATTTATTTTATAATGATTAAATGTAATTCATAATATATATCGAAGATCTACCGGTTTACTTTACGCATCGGGAATTCTTCTTTCATGGTTTTACCATTCACTGTTCCTTCAATAAAGGCAACAATTGAATCAGCAGTTATCTTTTGATAAATAATCCGTGTAGGGAAGTCGTGCTCTTTGTTTTCAAACACATAACTGGCCGGTATGGTATCTATATATTTAAATGAAACAGGCTGCAGGTTATTCTGCCCGGTAGTTGTTACGGTATAATAAATATTACCATTATTAAAGTGTAATTTAATATCCTCTTCAAAAACGGTATCATTAGCTGTAACAATAAGGCCTTTGCCGGTAAAAACGGTGTCGTTAGTTTTAAGCCATGTTTCAGTAAAAATACCATCAGCAGTACTGTTTTCCCAATTACCCAGCATCCAGCTAAATTGCATCAGTGATTTAGTATTTGCATTTTGATTTTGTTCTGATGCAGGTTGAGTTGAACATGCATTGCACAATACTGTTATAAATATGATAAAATAAATTGGTTTCATATTGCCTTAAATTGTTTCAAGCTTGTATACAAAAGGTAATTATATCAAATTAGTTTTAAATAAGAACTTGGCATCCGATAATTCACCTCAGATTAATTGGAGTTTAGTGATGATATTCGCATTCTACATTAATACAATTTCTATTTACACATATGGTAACCGTTAATGAAGCAAAAAGGTTGATTGCCGACAGAATAATCAAAACACAAGTGGTTTCAGTGCCCCTGGAAACTGCAGTTGGAAGCATACTGGCCAATGATGTTTATTCACCAATCGATATTCCGTTATTTGATAATTCTGCAATGGATGGCTATGCCATTCGCTTTAATGAAGGAAGTGAAGCATACAGGCTAATTGCATTAATAAAAGCAGGTGATGCATTACAGGTGCAACTTAAACCCGGAGAAGCCTCTCGAATTTATACGGGTGCCCCCGTACCTGCTGAAGCAGATGCTGTTGTTCAGCAGGAAGTAGCAGTAATAAATGACGACAAGGTTAGTTTCAGTTTAAACCCTGTGCAGCAGGGATTAAACATTCGTTTAAAAGGTTCGCAGAATAAAAAAGGCGACATAATTGCAAATGCAAATTCACCAATTACTCCCGGCTTGGTTGGATTGCTTGCATCAGCAGGAGTAAAAGAAGTTGATGTTTACTCAGCACCTTCAGTAGCCATTATTGTAACGGGTAATGAGTTACAGGAAATTGGCGAGGAATTAAAGCCGGGGAATATTTACAACTCCAACGGACCGGCTTTAAAAGCATGTCTTATAAAAATGGGCATAAAAAATCATACAGCAAGTATGGTTAAAGATGATTATAATGCTATTAAAGCAAGAGTTGTGAATCAGATTGATCAGTATGATATGCTTATTATGAGTGGCGGAATTTCAGTAGGCGATTATGATTTTGTAAAAACAATAATGGCTGACATTGGTGTGGAAACAGTATTTTATAAAGTAAAGCAGCGTCCCGGAAAGCCTTTATTTGCCGGCATAAAAAACGGTAAGTGGATTTTTGCTTTACCCGGCAACCCTGCTTCTGTTATCACTTGTTTTAACCAGTATGTAAAACCATGTCTGAATGCTATGATGGGAAATCAATCATCCTTTAAGCCGGATTTGATTTTACCACTTATTAATGACTGGACTAAAAAAGTTCCGCTCACTCATTTCCTTAAAGCAAAAAAAGAAAATGGAAAGGTAAAAATACTGGCAGGGCAGGAGTCATTCAATTTATTACCCTTCAACGAAACTGATTGCTTTGTTCAAATGGATGCTGACATTAATTACCTTGCTACGGGCACAATGGTTGAAGTTTATAACCTGTAATATAAACCATGCTGGCATATGTTGATGATTCAGGTGTTTGCTTTTGCATAATTAATTATAAGCTTTTTTAAATAGTAAATGGAGAGAAGCAAAATTATAGCTGCAGTGCTTGCAGGAGGTAAAAGCAGCAGGATGGGGCAGGATAAGGGCTTAATGCTGCTTAACGGCAAGCCTATGATTCAGTATGTGCTTGATGCAATTAATGCCTGTCAATTACCGGCCATTATAGTTTCGGGTAATAAGGCTTATTCTCAATTTGGATATGAAGTAATTCAGGATATTGAAATGAATAAAGGCCCTATGGGTGGATTGTTATCTGCTATGGAATCAGTTAATGCAACTCATGTTTTATTATTGTGTTGCGACATGCCTTTAATAACCTCCGACATCATTATACATTTAATAAGTGAAGTTGAAGAGCATGGTGTAACGGTTGCAGCTATCAATAATCAACTAATGCCATTGCTGGCGGTTTATAGTTTAAGGATTAAGGATATTGTAAAACAGCGTATAACCCTTAATGAGCTTAAGATGCAGGATCTCATCAATGCTGTCGATCATAAAATTGTCAGCTTTGATAATTATAAAACATTGAACAGCCATTGGTTTATAAATGTAAATTCGCCTGCTGATTTTGCATTACTTTCTGAAAATGGAAACACAAACAATTAAACTTCTTGCATTCGGGATGCTGGCAGAACATTTGGGTTTTATGCAGCAGGATTTTTCATTGCCTGCTGATACCGACAGTTTTTTATCGAAGCTTAAAGAACAGTTTCCGATTCTGGCTGAATTAAAATTTTCTATTGCTGTTAACAGAGAAATGGTGAATTCCAATACACCTTTAAATGCAGGTGATGAAGTAGCCTTATTACCACCTTTTTCAGGAGGATGAACTAATGGACCGTTTTGAGCGACAGATAAAACTTAATGATTTTGGAGCAGCGGCTCAACAAAAGCTGATTGATTCAAAAGTTTTGGTGGTAGGGGCCGGTGGCCTGGGCTGCCCGGCTTTGCAATACCTGGCTGCAGCAGGTGTTGGCACTTTAGGCATAGCCGATGGTGATAGCGTTATGCTTTCCAACTTAAACCGGCAGGTTATTTTTGGTGAAGGTGATGTTGGAAAAAATAAGGCACTGGTGGCTGCAAAATATATAAGGGATAAGTATAAAGATTCATTACTGAATGTATATCCTTTCACACTTGTAAATACCAATACATTAAATGTTATTAGCCGGTATGATTTGATAATTGATGCCACTGATAATTTTCAAACACGGTATATGCTTAATGATGCATGCGTACTATTGAATAAACCCCTGGTATACGGAGCTATCTATCAATATGAAGGGCAGGTGGCAGTGTTTAACCTCTCTACCCAAAATAGCAGAAGCGCCAATTACCGTAATTTATTTCCACAGCCTCCCGGAATAAATGAGGTGCGAGATTGCAACAATACGGGAGTGCTGGGTGTATTGCCCGGAATAATAGGGGTTATGATGGCATCAGAAGCTATCAAGGTAATAACTAATTATGCCACGCCATTAATTAATAAAATGTAACTTTCAGTTTTAAAGAATAATTCATTTTTATGAAATGGATATTCCTTCAATAACTGAAAATACGGAAGGTGCTGCAAGCATAGAAGAATTTTTAGCAACTGATTATACGCTGCTGTGTAGTGGCGAGCTAACCATTACATGGGATGCTGCATTGGAAATTATTAACCGGGATTTGAAGAATAGCCTGTTGCTTGATGTGCGCACTTTTGAAGAGCAGCCCCGATTAAACAAGCTGCCAACTATTAATATTCCGGTACAGGAGCTTGAATCAAATTTTCAGCAAATGGCTGCTGCTGATACTATAATTGTATTTTGTCAATCAGGTTCAAAGCCTGGTTGCTGCAAAAAAATTAAGCAATGTATTTCCCGGAAAAAAGTAGTTTCAATAACGGGTGGATTTCAGAGCAGATGAAGAGTATTTAAAATAAAAATGGAAAGAATCAGGAATATTTTTGTAAGCGGACCCATAACGCCTGAAATGATTGCAAAATCAATTGAAAAACACAGCAGCAAAACTGATATTGGTGCGCATAGTATTTTTCTTGGCCAGGTACGTGCAGATGCTATAAAGAATGGAGTAGTGGAAGCCATTGAGTATTCAGCTTATGAACCAATGGCACTTGAAAAAGCTGCAGAGATACGCGAATCAATTTTTGCCAAGTATCCGTTAACCTGTATGCATGTGTATCATAGTTTAGGAACTGTAAAGGCGGGCCAGGTGAGCTTATTTGTATTTACTTCATCGCAGCATCGCAAGGCTGCTATAGATGCATGTGAAGATTTGGTGGAACAAATAAAGAATGAATTACCTGTTTGGGGCAAGGAAATTATCAGCAATGAACAATCAGCCTGGAAGGAGAATAAATAAATAGTTATGATAAATATTACAGCAAAAAGTAATACGCACAGGGTGGCAATAGCACAGGCTATTGTAAGAGTAGGTGATGCATCAACTATTGAAGCCATAAAGCAAAAACGTGTTGCAAAGGGAGATGTATTTGAAGTATCGCGTACGGCAGGATTGTTTGCTGCAAAGCGTACCAGTGACATGATACCGGATTGCCACCCATTACCTGTTGAGTATACTGCAATAAATTTTGAAATAAATGATTTGGAAATTACTATAACTGTAGAAATACAAACCATTTATAAAACAGGTGTTGAAGTGGAAGCCATGCATGCAGCCAGTGTAGTAGCGCTTACGATGTACGACATGCTTAAGCCAATTGATAAAAACATTTCTATTGAAAAGATTAAGCTGAAAGAAAAACAAGGCGGCAAATCAGATTATAGTAATAAGGAAGTACAAGGATTGAAAGCGGCTGTTATTGTTTGTTCAGATAGTATTTCAAAAGGCAGCAAGGACGACCGTGCCGGAAAAGTTATTATTGAAAAGCTTAATCAATGCGATGTTGAGGTTGTTGACTATATTATAATTCCTGACGATAAAGATATTATCCGTGAAAAAGTAGCCGGTTATTGCGATGCTCAACTGAATATGGTATTGTTAACCGGTGGTACCGGATTATCACCACGCGACATTACACCCGAAGCACTTGCCTCCGTAATCGATCGTAAAATTCCGGGAATTGAAGAAGCTATACGTGCCTATGGACAACAACGCACACCTTATGCCATGTTATCGCGCAGCATTGCAGGCATAAAAGGTAATACACTAATTCTTGCATTGCCGGGCTCAACACGAGGTGCTGCAGAAAGCATGGATGCTGTTTTTCCGCAACTGCTGCATATCTTCAGGGTTATGAAGGGAGCAAGGCATGAGTAATTTCCAATCAGATTAACAGATAGCAACTGATTAAACTTAACAAAGAACTTTTTATTACGAGGATAATTCGTCTTCGCTGGTTATAACAGAAGATTATTTTGTTCCACTAATAATCATGGCACTGCAATCGATAAACACTTTTCCCGCGGGAAACTTGTCATTCACTAACTGAAGTAATTCTTTCTTAATTGCTTCTTTCAATTCTGCATCTGCAGTGCTTAAAATCTGAACAACAGGACCTACCACTTCAGAGGCAAAGCTCCAATAGTTTTCTGCAACTTCACATTTCAATTGGCTTGATAATTCTGTTTGTGAAATATCTTTTAACCCGGCCTCTTTAAATATACCTGCAATAAGTCCATCATGTGCACAGCGGAACATTCCGGGTGAGCCCGGAGGAGATGCAGGTAGCTCAACATGTTTTTTAACTATACTCATTGCTCCGGAAAACCAGAAATTTTTTTCAGGTCCGCTCCACACTGCTGCTGCAATTTTTCCACCAGGTTTTAAAACACGTTTCATTTCCTTTGCAGCTAATAGCATATCAGGAAAAAACATAAAGCCCATGCGGCAACTTATTGCATCAAACGTGTTGTCGGCAAAGGGTAATTCGCATACATCGCACACTTTAAATTCTACATTATTTAATGCGGCCTTTTGAGCATTTTCTTTTGCTATTACAAGCATAGCTTCAGCCAGGTCAGTAATAATTACTTTGCCATTTTTAACTATTGAAGCAATGGTTAGCCCCGGTTCACCTGTGCCTGCAGCCACATCAAGTACAATGCTGGTATCTTTTAAATTTAACTGGCGGATAATTTCATTTCCGAATGGTTTTAAAAAATCCATGGTCAGCTCATCCCATTTTTTCCATCCCGGTGATGATTTATTCCAGGTTGCCTTTTGCTGTTCGCGGATTTCAAGAAGTTGTTGTTCCATATTATTTCGTTTAGTGATTAATTGAATTGTTTTCCTGATTAATATTTTTTGCAGATGAATGAGAAAGGTGACTATTATATATTGTGCAAAGAAATTATTTGCAATAAGCCATCTATTTTTTTGTAAGGATAATTAATTTTTAATATCCGGTTAAAAATCTGAATAGTTCTGAAAAAGAAACTTCCTGTTTTATTCGTAATAAATTCCAGATGTAGTTTTTTGTAAAACCTGTTACCCAGGAAAGCATTAACCCTGGTTTGCAACTGTTCTCTTTTAATTATGAAGTAAAAATTACTAAGTCTGCTAAATTCTAAAGAGGATAGCAGCTATAATTCTGCTTTCACTTTTTACCAAATCAGGACGCCAATTGGGGTCAAGTGGTGTGGTTGAATATCCAGTTTGCGATGTTACACCACCTGCGCCAGCGAAGTATGGAACACTTGATTCGCGGTGAACAAATTCAATTCTGAAAGTGAGACTTTGGTTGGGCATCCAGTCAAGGTTGGTTGAAATATCCCAGCCTTCAAATTTATCGCCAGGGTTTGCACTGAACGGAAACAAACCTTCTGTTTGTGTTGGGCTGTTCGGGTTCGGTAGTGGACTTGCTTGTCCTGTAGGATATAAAACTAAATATCTTCCGGGGTTTGTCATATAGCCGCCACCAACTGTCCAAGCAAATTTGTTTCTATAAAACCAAACTCTGTTGTAAAACATAATGCTTGTAAAGTACTGTGCTGGTTTTGAGGAATCCTTGTCATTAAATCCATTTACACCACCACCTTTTTCAAAGCCAATGTCACCGGTTAATGAACATGCAACTCTGCTTATTCCTTTTGAACCGGGCTTATCGTAATATCGTAATAATGCACTATTGTCTGAATGAAAACGCTTTCTTTCAGGAAGTCCTCCTGCATCAGTGCCATAATAATTGTTGGTTAAAATTTTGAAATTACTATTCGGCATCCAGGTAATGTTGCCTCCAATACCCGGCATACTATTGAACTTACCATAACTCTGCCAGCCATTAATAAACCACGGCTCAATTTTTAAATACTGAGTCGGATGAATCTGAATTCGTAAACCATTAAAAAACCATGGAGTATTGTCAGATGTAAAGGATGCCTGGTACTCCCAATTTTCAGCCTGGTAATAGGAGTTTAGTCCCAAATAAGACATAAACATTCCGGCATCTACATTTATTCCATACCATTTATTGAAATGATAACCCGCATAAGCTTCACTTAGGTAGCGATATACATTAGCCAGTTGATATTGTCCCCTGTACGGGCTAACATCATTGCGAGGTACAATAACAGAACGGGTTCCGAACTGCGTCATAAACCTGGCTCTTGCTCCTTCATAATTCAAATCGCCACCAAAATGCAAAGCCGAAAGTTCAACTTCATTATTGCGTGCCAGTGCAGTTGACCCTACAACCGTATTATCATTGGGTTTGTTGTATGAATGTGTGTAGTTTACATCAATGAATATACCAGGAGTAAAATATTTCATTTTTTTGAAAACTGAAGAGTCCCTGCGGTCGCTACCGTTTTGCCATGACTGATCAATGCCTTCAAAGGGTTCGCCTTTTTGCTGCGCTACGCACTTTTGCGCGATTAATGATAAATGATAAATGATGAATAGAATGAAGGAGATTTTACTTTTCATTGTTTAAAATTTATTGTTGAATTATTACTAACATCAATCACCAGCTTATTCCTTGTATTTTATTCTAAAACGATTACATCTGTCGAATGAGCTGGAATTTATTTGCCGGCTGATATACCAAAGGAATTTGCTCCACTTCCACATCACTCTTATCTAACCCGAAAGCTCTTTCATCACTCTGTCCAAGTCGTTTTAAAAAGAAATAAGAATTTAAAAGCAAACCTTCACGGATTGCAAATTCGTTTTCAACTGAAAGAAACTTTTCAATCACAATAAATTTGAAATCGGGTTCATTGTTGTATTTGGTACTGCCATCAGGCCTGATGTGTAAATTCAATTCTTTATTGGCAACCAATTCCATCACAATTTTTTTAAAGTACAATTCTGTTTTTGGCTGAATCCTGAAGCCAACATTGATATTTACTTTAATCACTTTATCATCCACCAATTCAGAAACATTATAACTCAAGGTATACGGTTCTTCAGTGCGGTGAATGTGAACAAACCAATACACATCAGCCCGTTTGGGCTTTTTGGCAAAAATGGATTTGATAATTTTTTCTTCAATTTCATGCCGGTTATTTGCTTTGGTTAGATAAATTAAATGAGTTGAAAATTTAGGTATGGAATCATCGGCACTTAACTCTCTGATTTGATGAACAAATTTTCCTAAATCAATAAATTGTGTAAAGCGGTTGTTTATTTTACGGGCATAGTACCAAACATACATGGTTAAGAAAATGAAAGCTTCAAAGAATAAAAACATCCAGCGTTCTTTAATCTTGGCAACATTGGCAATGAAAAATGATATTTCAACTGTACTGAATAAAATCAGAATGCATACCACTAATATTCTGTTCCATTTTAGCTTATACATTAAAAAATAACTCAATAAAATGGTGGTCATCATCATGGCTATGGTAATGCTGAAGCCATATGCGGCCTCCATGTGTGTTGATGACTGGAAATACAAAATCATTAGAATGCAGCCGACCCACAGAATATTATTTACTGATGGAATGTAGATTTGTCCTTTCAGTTCTGTTGGTTGCCTCACCGTTACTCTTGGCCAGAAATTCAGGTTCATTGCTTCGCTGATGAGTGTGTAACTTCCGCTGATGAGTGCCTGCGATGCAATGATAGCAGCGGCTGTAGCAATCACAATTCCGGAAATCAAGAACCAATCAGGCATCAATTCAAAAAAAGGATTTTTTCCATTTAACCTTGGTTCTCCCTGGTGCATTATCCAGGCGGCTTGCCCGATGTAATTTACCATAAGACAAATTTTTACAATAACCCAGGTGATGCGAATGTTTTTTTTGCCGCAATGCCCCAAATCTGAATACAGTGCCTCTGCACCCGTTGTAGCAAGAAATACTGCACCTAGCAGCCAAAAACCATGAGGATGTTTTACCAGGAGCTCATAAGCATAATAAGGGCTTAAGCCTTTTACTACTGAAGGATAGTGCATTATTTCAACTATACCGAGAACAAAAAGCATAGTAAACCAAATCACCATGACGGGTCCGAAGGTGCCGCCTACTTTTTGTGTGCCGAATCTTTGAAAGAAAAATAAAAGTGAAAGTATTACAATGACAATTGGAACCGTACGGATGTTTTCAAATCCTTGAACCATTGTTAAACCTTCAACTGCTGATGCAACTGAAATTGGAGGAGTGATAATTCCATCTGCAAGTAAAGTTGTTGCACCTAATATTGTTGGAATAGCTAACCACTTACCGTATCTTCTGACCAGGGCATACAAGGAAAAAATTCCACCTTCACCCTGGTTGTCGGCTTTGAGTGTAAGCCAGATATATTTTACGGAAGTTTGAAACACCAACGTCCAGAAAATACAAGACACCCCACCGAAAACCAATACTTCATCAATAAGCCTTTCGCCTACAATTGCTTTAAGAACATACAGGGGACTTGTTCCTATATCACCGTAAATAATTCCCAATGCCACTAATAAGCTTGCTACTGTAACCTTTTTACTAAGGCCATTTTTAACCTTTTCCATTCATAAAAAAAATGATGGTGCAAAAGTGGTTTGATAATTATAAGTTAATTGTAAAAGATCATTGAGTTGGTATAAAGAAAATATAAAGAAAGCACTCTCCTAAATCATCTCCTATGGAGATAAATTTTTATTGAAAGCGATAACCAACTCCGCTTTCGGTTATGATATGAGCCGGCTGGTTAGGGTTATCTTCTATTTTTTTCCGAAGGGTGCCAACGAATACTCTTAAATATTGTGTTTCTGTTTGAAAGCCAACTCCCCAAATTTCTTTGAGAATGAACTGATGCGTTAAAACTCTTCCTTCATTTTTAGCAAACAATGAAATGAGGTTGTATTCAGTTGAAGTGAGTCTTAGCAGCTCATCATTTCGTTTTACAGTTCTTGCAACAAAATCAAATTGCAGATTACCGCATGTAATTACGCTGTTGTTTTCTTCGGTTTGATTTTTACGTATACACGAACGTATTCTTGCCAGCAGTTCTCCGGTTCTGAATGGCTTGGTAAGATAGTCTGTTGCACCATTGTCTAATGCTTCAATAATATCTTGTTCGCTGTTCTGCACTGATAGAATAATAATGGCTTTACTATACCAGGTTCGCAGCTCTTTTAAAATTTCGTGACCGCTTTTATCAGGCAAACCGATATCAAGCAAAATTAAATCAGGCCGATGACTGGCAGCCATTATAATACCTTCCTTACCTGTAGCCGCCTGCCATACTTTATAGTCGTTACTTTCCAAAGCAATCTCCAAAAGTTTCCGGATTTGCGCTTCGTCATCAATAATAAGTATTTCGGTCTTACTCATTTTTTAAATTATTGATAAACGAAGTTTCGGCCGGGATGGTGATGGTGAATTTTGCTCCACCTTCCTTGTTATTTTCCAGCATTATTATTCCGTTATGTGCTTCTACATATCCTTTGACTATTGATAAACCTAATCCACTGCCACCTGTTTTTGAATTCGGCAAGCGATAGAATTTGTCAAAAACAAATTGAATTTCGTTTTCGGGAAAACCACTGCCGTTATCAGATATGGTGATTACACAATTTTCATCAAGGTAAGCCACATCAATCTTTATTACAGAGTTATCAGGTGTATACTGAATGGCATTTATTAATATGTTATGCAATACCTGTTCCAACAGGCCGGCATCTAATTTGAACAAAGGCAGATTCTCATTCGGGTTGAAGACAATGTTATGATTGAAATTGGATGCAGCAAGTTTTTGTATGACTGAAAAAATAAGTTCGCTGGTATCACACCAATCCTTATGAAGCTTTAAAATCCCGGTTTCCAGTCTGCTCATGCTAAGTAAATTTTCAACCTGCATGTTCAGGCGGATGCTTGCAGTATCTATTTGAGAAAGCAATTCGGCCTGATTGCTCACAGAAAGTTTGTCTTTACTTTCTTTCAATGTGTCAACAGCACCAATAATGGTAGAAACCGGAGTGCGCAATTCATGTGAAAGTGAGTTGAGTAAAGTGTTATAAAGTCTGAGGGTATTTTCCTTTTCTTCTTTGTCACGTACTTTGGTTTCCTGCTCGCGTATTTTAAAAGTCATTACGGCATTAACCAGTGCAATAACAAAATACATAAGAAACATAAGCAAATCTTCAGTGTTGTTAATATGGAACGTGTAAATTGGTGGAATAAAAAAGAAATTCCAGATTAATGCACTCAAGACAGCTGCACATAAAACAGGCAGAATGTCGAACAGCATAGCCACTAGTGAAACCGTGAGCAAAAGAATAAGTGCAACCACCTTATAGCCCATAAGGTTTACGAAGAAAAAACAAGTAACTGCAACAATTACTACCAAACCAATACCTGTAAAGTATTGCGTTTGCGGCTTCAGTTTTCTTGTCTTGATTATTGCCAAACTGTCAAGTGAATTTGCTTCGTCAAAGATAAGATTACCAGTATAAAGATTTTATAAAGAAATGGTCAACCGTATTGGAAGCGAAGGGTAGGAGTAAAGCTGCTTTATTCAGATTATTATTGTTTACGGATGAAGGTTGAAAATGTGTTTTACCATAGTTGAATTTTTTTTGTGAGGCATATAGTTCAATTCAGTAATTAAAACCATAATCGTTTTGCCAATATTTATTATCCGTTATTCTGATTTAAGCAATTTCATTGATATTAAAAGCTGAAGAATATTATTGATGGCTAATCATGCAGCATTTTTATTTAGCATCAAACCTGGTGAAGAATGTGCCATTGTATTTACATAAACCTCCTCCGTCAGTTCCAAACCACAGATCACCTTTTTTATCTTTATAAATTGTATTTATTGAATTACTGGTAAGGCCATCAATTGTGGTATAATTTGTAAAGCTATTTCCGTCATAACGCCATACACCTGCATCAGTTGTTCCTATCCACAGGTTGCCGTTATTATCTTCGTTAATCGTCCAAACACGAGCCAAAGTTCCGGGGCGTGATTTGCCTGATATTTTTGATTCACTCCAGAACTCCGGGTTGCTAAGTCCTTTTTCATCCGTAAAGTTAACTAAAGTCTTTCCGTCATATCGAAACAAGCCAGCACCATTATTACCGAACCAAAGATTCCGGTTTCTATCTTCAAAAACACAGCGCACTGCCGGAGGACTCAACCCCTTTTCATTTAACCATGTAAATGAGGTACCGTCATAGTGACAAACACCCATAGCTTGCGTTCCGAACCATAAAGTTCCATTTTTATCTTTCAAAATAGAATAAACTCCATAGGCACTAAGACGATCAGAGGGACCTTGCGAATACCTGGAATCAAAAGGAGCTTTAGGTAATGCCAAATAGGAAAATGACTTTCCGTTATAACGATAGGCTCCACCACCTGCATTAAACCAAAGGTCGCCCGGCTCTGTTTTCCACTCTTTATCTGAACTGCTTTTTAATGGTAAACTATCCTTAACGGTATACGAAATAAAAGCTCGTCCGTTAAATCGACTGATACCGGATGCTGTAGTAAACCAAATGTGGCCCGACATGTCTTCTTGTATTGCCCCGACATAATCATCAGATAATCCATCTTTAGTATTAAATTGGTAAAGGCTTTTTCCATCATAGCAATAAACCCCATCTCCATTAGTACTGAACCAATAGTTGTCATTTTTATCCTGAATAATGCAGTTAATCCTACTGCTCATTTCAGTTACAATGTGTGATTTAAAATGTTCAATACCATTTTCATGTTTGGCAGTATCCTGCTGATCAACAGCAGTTATCACTTCATGTTTAACTTCACCAGGCTGCTTTTTATGTTCACTACAGGAAATGGAAAGTGCAACTATCAGGAACAAAAAATAATATGGTAACAATTCAAAGGTTGCTTTATTAACTATTAACTTCGACTTACTCATTGCATTTATGATAATTGATGAATGATTGTAACAATAACTTTGCAAAAGAAAAACGGGATCATAAAAATTTAAAAACAGTACAATACAAAACCCGATTGCATGAATTGTTCACTAACCTTTTTTTGCGCATGATATTTTTTGATCAGGATAATTTAAATGCAAATGACTTAATACTTTCAAGTTGTTTTAATTGCCCGCCTGTTAATCCTTTGAGTGTAATGTCGTTTTTTTTATGATGGTAAACAGGGTGTGTAATTTTAATTTCTACATCACCTTTTACAATTTGATTGAATTGCACAAGTGTTGGCTGGTATGTATCGAGGTAATTAAACATAGCTTTTGTTTTTTCAATGTCATTAGTTATAAGAACAGGAGCAAAATTAATTTTGAATAAAAAATTTTGCCTTCGCAGTATAGCAAGGCAATCGTTAAACAAATAAAGATCGCAACGGTTATAGGGTGAAACCTGTATCCTTTGACCACTTGAAGTCCAATAGCGAAGTTTAATGTTATAGAAAACTACCGGGTTAAGTTCAACAGCCTCCTTAATAAATTTATCTATAGCTAAGCGGGTTTTGCGGTTATAGCTGGTCAGGTAAATAATAATAATTGCCCAAACAATGAACATAAATGTTCCGAAAAATATGAGCATACTAACAATTGGCATTTTAATTATTAATGATTTGTTTACTGTTAAATACAATCAGTGCAGCACAAAATGCTCACGGCATTTTTTATTTTTTGTAAGTACATGAGTAAATTCCCTGTTCAATATAGTTCCGAGTGAATCAACTTTATAAGTTACACGTACCTTCAGTTTATCTGCTTTATGCCATAGCTGTTTGAAGTTCTTTGAAGTGAAACTATAACATGAGCTATAAACGGTACCAGGTATTAAGCGGGAGTTTTCTCCTTCTAACTCCGGCACAATTGTAACACTTCCGTTAATTAGTTTTTTACCCGGGCATGGGGGAGAGAAAGCAGGGTAGGAGCAAAAGTGGAATTCGACCATGAGCTTGTCATCTTCTTCTGCATAGGCTCCTTCACGTATGTAACAAGTTAACCGGTACTCATCATCATAGCCGGGAGTAGCATCATTTGAAGCAATAAATTCTGTGGTGCATTTACAAGAATGGATTAACAGAACAATAGCAGGCAGGCCGAAGAGTAATGCAAGCCGCTTTATATTTTGCAGATAAGAAGTTGGTTTGCCATGTATATTATCTCTCATGTTTGTGATATAAAATCTTTCAGCACTTTATTTCCGCGCAGGGAAGGAGTGCAAAATATAAACCACCACAGGATATTAAAAACATAACTAAACTGCAACAGTCTGATACCTATAAAGCCTGTGTTAGCTGAAGCATTTCTATTTTCCCGGATCTTCTTCGGTAAGACCACTTGCTTTAAGATCTTTAATAGTTTTATTAAAATATTCCTCATTCATTTTTCTAACAAGTCCTATGGAAAAACTGTAACGACAATTAAAATGTTCAATGCCAACCAATGTAAGCCTGACTAAGCCATTTTGCCACTGAATCATACCAAGGTCGATTGATCCAAATTTTTCAAGTTCGGTTTTTGCAGGGTTGCCAAGTAAATTTGTCAAGTATTCTTTTAGATAGTGAAATCTTTTCATGCCTTCACGATCAAGCCCGATGATCTCGGAAAATTGTGTAACCGGTTTGTTCCTTGTAACAGCATGCTTTATTTTTATATTTGTTTGCTGTAATGTTAAACATGAAGCCTGGCAATTATCTAAGTATATTACTAAAGTTATTAATGGTTTTTTCACAGACTGACGTTATCGGCAATTTTAACGCTGCGAACGAGCATTAACTCACACAAAATTTAACGCCATGAATAAACTGTATTGCTTACTCATTATGTTTATTGCTTGCGGAATTTGTAACGGACAAAATTTAGTGCCTAATCCGAGTTTTGAGGATACTGTTTCATGTCCTGATAACTTACATCAAGTTGGGAATGCAAAATATTGGCACGCTGTTGACAATACACCTGACTACTTCAATGCTTGCAACCCTTATGCAGGCTGGTCAGTTCCTGGTAACCAAATTAATTTTCAGTATGCTGCTACGGGAGTTGCTTATATGGGGATGTGTACCTACCATACTACATTTCCAAATTTTCGCGAGATGATTGGGGCTTTTTTAACTTCACCTTTAGTTTCCGGTTCAAAATACTTTGTAACTTTTAAAGTAAGTTTTGCCTATTCTCCAAACTATGGATTTTATACCGCTACAAATAAGTTAGGGATATTATTCTCAACTGTTGATTATTTAAGCACTCCTCCCTCGTTGAATAATTATTGTCAGGCTTATTCTGATAGTATTATTTCTGACACATTAGGCTGGACAACTGTGCGCAAATCATTTATTGCAGATTCTGCTTATTCTTTTATTACAATAAGCAATTTTTTTAGTAATGCCAACATTGATACCCTTAATTTTCTGGGTAACCCAGTACAAGCTTATTATTTTATTGATGACCTCTGCGTTTCTGAAGATTCGCTTTATTGCGAATTATGGACTGGATTATCGGATGAAGTGTTTGCCGATAATATTGAGATTTATCCTAACCCTGTAAAGGATATATTAAATATCATATTAAAGAATAAACAACTTTCAGAAATTATTATTTACGATATTGCTTCAAGAAAAATATTCAATCAATCATTTACAAATTCAACTTCAATAAATACAGAACAACTTACAAAAGGAATTTATATTTACGAAGTGAGAAATAAAAACGGAGTGATTAAGAAAGGTAAAGTTGTGAAAGATTGAAGCGAAACAAAGTCGCGGGAGAGAAAAACGGCCGATAACAAATAAGTCAATGTTGCACAACTCATAGATTGAAAACATGTTAAGTGGTTGGCTGAGAAAACGACTTGATTAAAGACGTTTTAAGGCCATCTGTTTTTTGAAACGCAACTGTTGAGTTGAAAAATTTTAGTAGTTTATTTTTGAGCTAATAGCTTTTTCGAAAGTTGATTTGAAAAAAGAAATCATCCCGATAACTATAGGGAGTGTTTCAAACCCCATTTTTAGCCTCCCTGCAAGGTGGCTCAAATTTACACTGTATATTTGCCCTGTTAATCGCTGTTGACATTATGCGCAATTTTTCTGCCGCTGTGAATAGACTGCGTGCTTAATTTCTATTACCTAATTAATAGTATTGTTCTTTTGAAAATACAATTTGAAACACAATGAAAAAAATATTAACCATATTATGCATTGTTTTAATTCAATGCCATATTAGTTACTCGCAATTATCGAATTACATTTTTGGATTCAGTGGAGTTTTTCCCGCAGCTAATTTTTTTAAAATTGATATAGCCAGTGGTAATTTTACAGCATTACCTGCCACTACACCTGGAATTTCTAATTATAATAGTTCCACCATTAGTGTATCAGCCGAGGAGTATTATTTATCTACCGGGTTTGAAATGGTTATTATAGATGCAAATTCTGGTACTATTAAATCCTCAACAAACTTACCAATAACTGGAAGTTTTGCACTTATCAGCTATAACCCCTGTGATTCTTTCGTATATGGAATTGTCAATAATGCTCCCAATGGTGTTTCGTTCGCAAAATTTAATTTGAATTTGGGAACAATGACTACAATTTCAGCATTAAATCCGGGAACGGGTTTCTCGCTTTCTTCTTCAAGTTCTATTGATGCTGATAGTGGTATATATATTTTTGAAAATGGGTCTATAAATGGCTTAGACATAAATTCGGGACAAATTATTTTCTCAAACCCAATTGTAAATATCCCGGGCGAAACCTTTAGTCACATATCATTAAAATGTAGTACTCATGAGATTTTTGGAACTTCTGCTAATACAAATGCGGGTGTCAAATATCTTTCTAAAGTTGACCCCTATACAGGAATTGTTACACACGTTTCAAATCCCGGTTGGAATACTGGGATATGGAAGCCTGTTGGTGGTGGGCAGTGTATTAATCAGTTAACGGGGAACTATTATTACTCTGCTGCCGGTCACACTCTTATTGGAGCTAATACTACAAATGGCAATGTTGTATTTAATCAAGTAATCAATTCTGGTGCTGGTGAGCTTTTTTGTCTTCAGCATTTTTCAGAGTGTAACTGTAATCTAACAGGAATTAATGAAATAGTTAAGTCATTTAATGTTGAAGTTTCTCCAACTGTATTTTCAGATTTTCTAAAAATCAATTCAACCTATAAAGAAGATTTAGAAATAATTATTTATAATCTTTTAGGCAATAAGCTTATTGAACAAAAGTTCTCCCACAACCTTACTCTAAATGTTGATTATCTTAATCATGGAATTTATATTTACGAAGTGAGAAATAAAAGCGGAGTTATTAAAAAGGGCAAGGTTGTCCGAGAATAAAACTGCGCATAACTAGGGCATCAAAGTGTGTATTGCCGCGGCTGGATTGATTGGTAATATCCTGCGAAGTGTACCTGATAAACATACTGCCGTGAACACTCAATGTGGTCATTGCATTTTTATCATGAAACATTTTCATGTACATATACATGGGGTTATCATCGGGTTGCCAGCTTGTGCCGCTTCCATCGCGGCTCATGGGCAAACCGGGAGAGAAGAAGGATGACATTGACATGTGTTGCTGCATGGCAACAGTATCAGCCTGCATTTGTTTCACAGTATCTGTTAACTGCTGCTGCTGCTGATGTTCGTGCTGAGCAAAGCCTGTTGAAAGCATGCTAACCAGAACTGAAAGGAGAATAAACTTTTTCATGATTTTTAGTGTTGATGCCTGATGCCTCTTCTTATGAAAATATAATTGACCGGAAATGCAGCAATAAATCCTGCTATAAGTGCTGCTATCATACCTATCCAGAAAATTGCATCGGTAAGATGTGCAGACATCACACCCGGGATTGCCAATTCAGTAATTACTTCGAAAGCTTCCATTACTGCAATGCTTAAGCCTTCACCAACAATAACTGTTTTTAATGCTGTGCGCAGGTTAAATCCGAATTTCTTTAGTGGTAAAATTCCAAGCGCCATTCCGGCAATAAATCCTAATGCCACTGAAAGTAAAATGGAATGCAGGTTATTAAGTCCAAAGGATGCAGAAATAATCATACCTGCAACTTCACCAATTCCGCAGCCAAGCAAACAATGCAAGGTCGCTTTTAATGCAAGGCTCATTAATTCGTGGCGCGAAGTAACAGCATGATGTGCAGGCAATAGTTGTTCAACTGCCGATGCTGCCGTTACACTGTGATGTTGATGCTGATGATCCATGACTATTAGTTTTTAATTATGAGTGATGTGTATGTGTTGTTGATTGTTTATTGAGCGGCATGTTTCCGTTAATGACATCAAAATTAGCCATCATGTTTTATTATTTTCTGTTTTGGTTTAAAAGCCGCTACCGAAGTAGCGGCTTCAGATTTAGCAGTTGCAATTGCCACAGTTACATTTTGCACAATTACATGATGTACCACAGGTACATGTTTCGCAGATACATACTTCGCAATTACATTTTGCCTTGCTGCTGCTTTGGGTTTTTTCTTTTTTGTTTTTCATCTTATTTATATTTTAAAATTAACGCAACAAAGGTGCAGCTAACATCATAAGATCGTGTTACATTACTTTGGGAATGTTTTACAGAATCTTGGGTTTCGCGTTTTAATCCATCGCACTAAGCGATGAATGGTTTATCACATTAAAAGAAGAAGTTGTTTATCCTGATTTAATTTGAACAGTTGATGGATAGTATTGTTCGCCAGGTATGGCCAATTAATTCATTTCGAAAATAAATTTTTCAGACAAGAATGTACAAGATGTAAGTAAGAAGTTTGGATAGGTTTAATTGTTTCACAATTAGAATTGCTTTTAGAGGCAAATGAAAAATGTTTTATTCAAGACTATCGTATTTCCGTTTAAACAAGATAGCAAGCATTAGCATGGCCAACGGGGCAGTAATAGCCCACGGAAATCCGAGAAGAAGAAGTTGTTCAGAAAACACCGGATAGAAATATACAAATGCAATGAGGGGCGTGGAAAGTGCATTGGCCAGGAAAGAAAGCCTGACCCATTTTTGAAATCCGTTTTTCTCAAATACAGGTATTGCAATCAGTGTTGCCAAGCCCATGAAAATATATCCTATAGCATCAAAGTCCCAAAACATGGAATGTGGTGTTTGTTCAAGAATTCTGATTTCTCCCGTGCCGCCTTTTAGTTTCATTGGAATAACAGTGGCCAGCTGAACCACATAGTTAGCAGTTACAAACACAGCATAAATAACAGTGAATAATAAAGCAGCATGACTCCAAAACTTTTTTTCAGCTGGTGTTATATGATGCAATGCAAGCATTAAGAGCATAAACGGAATAACAATGCAAAGTGATGTAGCATAGATTAATGCTTCATCTGCAGGAGGTGGAAATGCCCTTGCCAGTTGTAACATCTGAACAACTACAAATAATATTGTGGCTCCGAAGGCTAAGAACCCGCACCTGTAACCTGTTTTGTAAATCGTTTTATTCATACAAAGGAATTCTCTGCTAAGATGAGCAATTTATAAAACACACTTTCAATTTCAGTTGCGGCCAGGAGGAAATAGTGCAAAGAAAATGAAGGTTCAAAACGGGCAATATGTTTGAGCAGGAATTAATAAGCGACATAATTTATAAATCACTTAAATTATCAGTCTAACGCCTCCAAGTTCAGAAACTCTGTAAGGGAACTTATCGCCAGGAGATGCAATAAACATAAAATTGATAGGGATGGACCATTCCTGGCTGAGCTTATTAATCAACTCCGGGTTAAATTCTCCGGTTAATTGAACAAATTCAATTTTAATTTCAGGATAAGCTCTGTCTAATACTTCCAGGTCTCTTAAAAATTCTTCAGATATGGTTTGATTTTCTTTTAATACCGTAACAATTTTCAACCGGTTAGTAGCCTCATTTTCCTGGACGTACATCATTACCTTATTTAATTCAGCTATAGAATTTGCTTTTGAAAAGTAAACGAATTGTTGCCGGCTTAATCGATTCATAAGACGGGTTAAATGAATCTTACTTAAATGAGCAAGATCTGTTACTGTATCAAAAAAACTATCTATAACTACCAAACCGATTTTTAATAATTCTTTTCTGTTCAGAAGTAAAAAAATAAGGAGAAGAGCCGGTACAAAATATTGAAGGAAAACGACAAGGTATTTGGGGTGTAGCTTAATGTTACCATACAAAGCAATAACAACTGCTGCTACAGCAATTGCAACAGTAAATGGTGAGGCGTAAACAGGACGAGGAAGGTTGCTCCGTTTAATCTTCAGTAAAAAATTTCCAATACCAAAATAAGTCATCACAGCCAAAAAGCTTATTGTATAAACACCAGCCAAAGCACCTAATTCTCCCTCGGTAACAAACAAAACGGAAAGGCATAACAAAAAGAAAATAATCAAAATCCTGTAAACGCTTCCGCGTTTGTTTTCCTTTAAAGTGAATTGTGGCAAAATCCTATCCAATGCCATACGCTTGATTAAACCACTTACACCCACGTAGGATGTGAGCACCGCTCCGCTTAGTACCAATACTGCATCTATAGAAATAACTGTGCTTAACCATTGGCCGCCTGTATTGAGTCCAATATAGGAAAGCAACGCTTCCTGATGTTGCAATACGTCCTGATTTGACAATACTGCTATTGCTACCAGGGCCATTAACGGATTGATAATGGTTACTGCTACCCACATATTTCGAAGTGTTTTGCGAAAGACACCGGGCTGCTGTTCTTCAACAAAATTGGCCGAGCTTTCAAATCCTGAAATTCCAAGCATGGCAGCACTAAACCCAAAGAATATTGCTGAGCTTACACTGCCTGTAAGGGGCATTTTAAAATTTGCAATTGCTGTCTCAAAACCATTCATTGTTACAAACCATACCCCACTTAAAATAAGCAGTGCCATTGAAGACAGATGAAAAATAAAAATTACTGTAGCTACTATTGCTGATTCAGAAATTCCAGAGATGGTAAGCAGTAAAAAAATGGTAAGCAAACCAACAGTAGATAAAATTACAGGAAGTGACGGAATGAGCGTGCGCAAGTAGTGCATAGCTTCAGAAGCTGAAATAACAGCCGTAGCCATGTATGAAAGAATAGTAAGACAGGCCGCCACAGATGCGTTGCTCTTGCTGGTGGTATTTAACAGCACATTATATGCTCCGCCATTTAATGGTAACGCGCCAACTACTTCACCATAAATTTTTCTAAACAAAAAAAGCACTGCAGCTACAATTAAAAGAGCCAGCCATGCATATTGGCCGGCATATGCTATGGTAAGCGCTGATACATATAAACATGATGATGTGATATCATTACCGCAAATGGCTGTAGCATGAAGTTGATTTAGTTTTTTAGTTTGCGTCATGAAGTAAGTAATGAATTTGCATTTATGTGAATATTATTTTGCGTAAAATGAATTGTTATAACTTTTCTAAGAACTGGTTGTCAAAAGAACAACTTTAGTTGATTTTAATACTTTGCTGAGGAAATGTATTAGTTGAACAGAAATACAAATCTAATTTTTACCAAGCATCGCAATTAATACAAATGGAATTTCTATCTTAAAAAAAGGAAACAGCAACCGATAATAAAATCAATAAGCGTATTATTCTTAATCTCATTTTCTACGATTTACTGTTTGAATATACTATACGACAGAAATTTGCTCTGACCATTTATAAACTGTCGCTAATATTCAAATATGTAAACTTTTTCTTTGGCAATCTTTGCTTATTGAACCAAATTAATACTGATTTGTGAACATTATATCTTGCTTGCGCATCTTAATATTTGTGGATTATTTGATGGATTTCTTTTTTTAAAGTGCTTAGTATTTGCATGTATGCGGATGATTATGGTGCACAAGCTTTTAAGCCATGGCGAATCATTAATAACTATCAAAACTAATTCTCTTGTGAGCAAGCGTTTTCAAAATCATGAAAAAGGCCGCTCAGTTTTTTTAAATTCATTTTTTCGCATTGCAATCTTGCAATTCACAATGATTAGATGAACAATAAAAAAGCCTTCGCTAATAAGGAAGGCTTTTACACAAAATAATTTATTTGCTTTTAGTCAGCTGTCAATTATTACTGGTAACCAACTTGCCGGGTTGCGGTACAATCCTAAGATAAGGCTTAAGTGTTTTCCAACCTTCAGGAAATTTTTCTTTTGCTTCAGCATCAGATACTGAGGTAGCAATAATTACATCATCTCCATATTTCCAGTCGGCAGGTGTAGCCACTTTGTAATTGGCTGTTAGCTGCAGCGAATCAAGTACACGAAGCAACTCATGGAAATTGCGCCCTGTAGTCATAGGGTAGGAGAGCATGAGTTTTATTTTCTTATCGGGACCAATAATAAAAACGGAGCGCACAGTTTGATTATTCACAGCAGTGCGTCCTTCAGAAGTTCCGGGCTCATCAGCAGGCAACATGCCAAATAATTTTGCTATAGCAAGATTGCTATCGCCAATCATCGGGTAATTAACGGCAGCACCCTGTGTTTCCTCAATATCTTTTTTCCATTCCATATGGTTGCTAACCGGATCAATGCTAAGCCCGATTACTTTACAATTTCGTTTTGTAAATTCAGGTTCCAGTTTTGCCATACTGCCGAGTTCGGTAGTGCATACAGGAGTAAAATCTTTAGGATGAGAAAAAATAATAGCCCATCCATCGCCCATCCATTCATAGAAGCTAATGGTACCATGTGTTGTTTCGGCCTTAAAATCAGGCGCAGTGTCGTTTAATCTGAACATGATGTTGTGTGTTTTAAAAGTTAACTTTTAGTGTGAAGCTTTTGCAATTGAAAACAACATTGCAAAGGCCATACAATATTGCATTTTAAAACGATGTGATGCAAGAAATAAAGCTATGCAGATGGCAAAGTTTAAATAGTAAACAGGAGCATGTTTATCTCCAAGCACTTAATAAACCGCATATAAGCACTGATGTTATAGCCCAGTAGCCCCAGTTTACAAATCCCCATAAAAAGGTTTTCTTTTCAAAAATTCCCATTATTGCAAACACAGGAAAAAGAATGTTGATTGAAAAAATTAAACCATGTGCAACTCCATGCTGAAAGGTAACATAACTATGCCCGTCTTTGGCATCAACTACTTGCGATTGCTCCACACCGCCCGAACCGGTAACATTATTCCACAGAAAAACAGTAAATAGAAATGAGCAGAATAAAACCAGTAAAAACATAACCGGCTTAGGTCCTTTGCCAATAGTTTCAGGTGTAAAACCATTGGCTTTCATCCAGGGTTTGCCGAATAGTGCAGGGTGATAATAAATAAATCCCATAACCAGCGGAATAAGTGAGGCAACTGCAACAGCTGCAAAATTCATTTGTGGCTCCATAATGTTTAATGTTTAGTGTTTAAAAAAATTAAATGTTTTTATTTTCCATAGCTGCTTTAATAAATTTTACAAACAGCGGGTGAGGATTTTCAACTGTGCTTTTATACTCGGGATGAAACTGCACTCCAATAAAAAACGGGTGCGCTTTTAATTCCATTATTTCAACAAGGTTCTCATCAGGATTTATGCCTGAAGCAGTAAATCCGGCTTCGTCAAATTTCTTGAGATATTTATTATTGAACTCATAGCGGTGGCGATGGCGTTCATTAATTCTTGTACGGCCATTATAAATGTGCCCTATTTTGGAACCCTTAAGCAGGTTGCACGGATATTTACCAAGCCGCATGGTGCCGCCTTTGCTGGTGACCTTTTTTTGGTCCTCCATAATATCGATAACAGGATTTTTAGTATGAGGATTCATCTCAGTTGAGTTGGCATCTTTTAATCCAAGCACATTGCGCGCAAATTCAACCACGGCAAACTGCATACCCAGGCATATACCCAAAAATGGTATTTTATTTTCGCGTGCATATTGCACAGCAGCTATTTTTCCTTCTGTGCCGCGGCTGCCAAACCCGGGCGCTACCAATATTCCGTTTAAGCCCTGTAATTTTTCTGCTACAATATGTTCATCTAATTTTTCAGAATGAATCCATACGATATTTACCTTACATTCATTGGCCACTCCGGCATGTATCAATGCTTCGTTTATTGATTTATAGGCATCGCGTAGTTCAACATATTTACCAACAAGCCCTATGGTGGTTTCGTGTACGGGATTTTTAAGCTTGCCTAAAAAATTCTTCCAGGTAGAAAGGTCGGGCTCATGCCGCATAGCCAGCTTTAATTTAGCTAATACCACTTTGTCAAGCTGCTCCTTCAGCATCATGATGGGTACATCGTAAATAGTGCTTGCATCAATACTTTCAATTACTGCATTTACATTTACGTTACAGAACAGCGCAATTTTTCTTCGCATTTCTACAGGTATATGTTTTTCAGTTCTGCAAACCAGGATATCAGGCTGAATTCCATATTCAAGCAATGCTTTAACACTGTGTTGTGTCGGTTTGGTTTTTAATTCGCCTGTAGTATTTAAAAACGGCAGAAGGGTTAGATGAATAACGCATGTATTGGAATGCATTTCCCAATTGAGCTGACGCACACTTTCAATAAATGGAAGCGATTCAATATCGCCAACAGTGCCTCCAATTTCAGTAATGATTATATCGTATTCACCGGTTTCGCCCAGCAGTTTTATCCTGCGTTTAATTTCATCAGTAATGTGGGGAATAATCTGCACAGTTTTTCCCAGGTAGGCACCTTCGCGTTCTTTGTTAATTACGGTCTGATAAATACGGCCCGTTGTAACATTATTGGCCTGTGAAGTAGGAACATTCAAAAATCGCTCATAGTGACCCAGGTCAAGGTCGGTTTCAGCGCCATCATTAGTTACAAAACATTCGCCATGTTCATAGGGATTTAATGTTCCGGGGTCAACATTAATATAAGGATCGAGCTTTTGAATGGTTACCCTGTAACCACGCGCCTGGAGCAGCTTTGCAAGTGATGCTGAAATAATTCCCTTGCCAAGTGATGAGGTTACACCGCCTGTAACAAAAATATACTTTACCGGGTTCATAAATTGGAGTGTGTTTGAAAGATGAACACGGGATGCAAATGTAATTTTATTAATGCATCACAAACAATTTCGGATAACTTTTAAGCAACAATATGAAAAAAGGATGAGCCCGGCAGTAAATCAACATCTTTGGTTTAACAGTTGTTTACAGATGTTTAAAGCAAAAGAATATTCAGTTTAAAAATTACTTTTGCCTTGCTAAAAATAATAAACTATGAAAGTATTGAAGATGTTAGTTGCTGCTGTTTTGGTAAGCCAATTTGCATGGGCGCAGGTTGATCCTAAGGCACAGGAAATTTTAAAAAGTGTAAGTGCAAAGTATAAATCATACAAAACTGTTTCGGCAAAATTTAAAATCAGCGTTGTGGATCAGAAGAGCAAATCAGCCGAAAATCAGACAGGAACTCTTTTGCTGAAAGGCCCAATGTATAAAGTGGTAATGGGTTCACAGGAAATTATTTCTGATGGTAAGGTTATATGGACTTATCTGAAAGATGCCAATGAAGTGCAGATTAATGATCCGAAAAGCGACCCGGAACTTTCCATAACTCGAATAACATTTTTACCATGTATGAAACAGGTTTTAAATCGAAATACAGTGGCGAAAAAACGATAGGAGGGAAGCAAATGCAGATTGTTGAACTGGTACCTGAGGATGCAAAAAGGAATTTTTCCAGGGTAAAGCTGGTTATTAATAAATCGGAAAAATATATCACAGAAGCTACCATATATCAGAAGAGCGGCACCAACCTTACGTACAATGTTCTTGAATTTAAACCCAATGTTGCTGCCGATGAGTCTGTTTTTATGTTTAATAAAGCTAACTACCCGGGAGTAGAAGAAGTTGATTTGAGAAACTGATAACCTTTACTTTTTCATCATGAAACAAAAAAGGTTGCAGGTGAAAGCGAAAAAGAAATCACCAAAGAAAATCAAGAGCACTTATAACGAAGAGTCATTTTTTGAAAGTGTGTTTGAAGTAGTTCGCCTGATTCCTTATGGCAGAGTTACTTCTTATGGAGCGATTGCAAAATGTCTGGGTACTGCTAATTCATCGCGCATGGTGGGCTGGGCTATGAATGCATCGCATCTTGCAAAACCGCCTGTACCTGCACAGCGTGTGGTAAACAGAAACGGCTTGCTGACCGGCAAACATCACTTTGGCTCACCACAAATGATGCAGCAGCTATTGGAAAGTGAAGGAATAATTGTAGTAAATGATAAGGTGAAAGATTTTAAAAAGCTTTTCTGGGATCCTGCAGTGGAAATATCTGTGGATGATTTGGATTGAGTAGAGACGCACAATTGTGCGTCTCTACCTCGCAACAACAACCTTCATTATTTGCACTGCATTGCCTGCCTGCACCTGCACGGCATATACCCCTTGCGGAAAATCTTTTGTATTGATTATTGTTTTATCAGATAGGGTAGTGGTGCTGTAAATTAGTTGACCGGTTATATCAGTAATGGTGATTACCTGTTTTTTATTGCTGTTTGTATTGATGGTGATGTAATCGGTGGATGGGTTGGGGTAGGGGGTTAGGTTGTTGTTTGGGATTTGTTCGGAGATACCGGTTGAGCTATTTAATTTAGCAATAAAAATATCTAAGTTTCCAACATTGTTTAAAATAGTGGTTCCGAAAGTGATTGAATCACTTTGAAAGTAACCTGTAACAAGTACATTCCCGTTTGCATCATTAAAAATTCCATTGCAAATTTCAGAGGAAGTTCCTGCTATTGATTGCACCCAATTTATATTGCCTGAATCATCGTATTTTACAATAAAAATATCAAAGCCACCCACATTAGTTAACACAGTTGTTCCGAAAGTGATTGAAGAACTTCCAAAGAAACCTGTTACAATCATACTTCCGTTTGAAGCAGCGGAAATATTTTGTCCCTTATCATTAAAATTTCCGCCCGATGATTTACTCCAAAGCAGATTACCAGAAGCATCATATTTTAAAACAAATAGGTCAAAAAAGCCTATATTCGAATTGATTAAAAAAGCTGTCCCGAAAATGACGGAGTCACTATTAAAACTTCCTGTTACTAATATATTTCCAATTGAATCGGTGGTAATGTTAGAACCTTCATCAGATTTACCCCCTTCTGCTGATTTAGCCCAAAGGATATTTCCAGAAGCATCATATTTTACAATAAAAATATCGGTGGTTGATGTACTTCCTGAATGACTTAAAGTAGTTGTTCCGAAAGTAAGGGAGGCGCTAAGAAACGAACCTGTAACCACCACATTTCCTATCGCATCAGTTGAGATGGCTTTTGCATTGTCATTTAAAGTTCCACCTGCAGATTTTGCCCAAAGTGCATTTCCTGAAGGATCGTATTTGGCAATAAAAATATCCACCAAAATATTTCCACTTACATCGCAACTAATATCATTGCCAATATCAGAACCGGTTCCACCTGCCGAATGGGCCCAGAGCACATTACCCGAAGCATCATATTTTACAATAAAAATATCATTACTACCATTATTAGTTAAAACAGTGGTTCCAAAACTAATAGAAGAACTAGAAAAATGACCTGTTACAAAGACATTCCCGTTTGCATCGGTAGCAATTTCATGGCCATTCTCACTAGAAGTTCCACCCACTGACTTTGCCCACAGTACATTGCCCGAAGCATCGTATTTTACTATAAATATATCCCAACTCCCAGTACTTGTATTGGTTAAAGTAGTTGCTCCGAATGTGATGGAATCACTGCTAAAGTAACCTGTTACCAATACATTTCCGTTTGCATCAGTGGTAATGCCACAGCTATAATCCTCATCAGTTCCTCCCGCACCCTGCGCCCAAGCCCAGCTTGGCGCCTGTGCCATTCCTTTTTCAAAAACAAATAACATTATAAGAAGTAGTATTGATAAAGTAAGTTTTGTTTTCATAATGCTTTTAGTGCCGATAACTATCGCGATAATGCTGTTAAATGTAGGGTTATTTTTAATATCAAAAATCTTAAAACTGCACATGGAGACCCGATTCTTATACCAGCGAACTTGATTTCATAACCAGCGAACCTTTTTTATGTAAAAGCGCTCGCTGCTTACAGAGCAACGAACGCTTTTTAAAGAATAGCGAACCTTAACTATAGAAATGCGCTCGCTAATCATAAAATGCAAACGCAATTCATAGAGCAGCGAATCTTAATTATGTAAAAGCGTTCGCTGCTTACAGAGCAACGAACGCTTTCTTAGAATTGTGTCTGCATGTAACTTATCACGATGATCAGTTCATAATCCTGGCTTTGCGGTTGCAGCTCTCGTCATGTATGCCGCTAATTCATGAATGAAATAAGCCTTATCACCCGCATTTAAACCGGTGCTATACTGAGTGTGGGCTTGTGATGTTCCCCTGAGCCATACATAATTAATACGTCAGTAGAAAATTTCCAGTTATGCACACACTGCCGGAGAGGCCACTTCAGCCACTAAATCCACATCGCCCGATATGGCACCGTTTTCGGCCTTAAACTCATGCCTTTGCGGAATACTCATGTTTTTAACCTTAAAGCCACCCGACTCAATAATCACTATTGCATTATCAATATTATCATTGGCAAAATCCTGGAATAAGCCCATAAACGATTTAAGCGTATTATGCAATGGCGGGTAGGCTGCCGCACGCTCAGCGGCTGTAGCTGCATCATTGTATGCAGTTAGTTTGGCAAGGGCAGCAGTAATAGTACCGGCAGCAATGGTTACATAAGCATTGCCGGTGCAGGCAGTAATAATTTCATGCGCCCTGTCGGCACGCCCATGGTAATCATTAGGCATATCAAGCACTGCCGTAACAGCATGAATAGGAGTAGGCATGCTCATTAAAATAATAACCTTACGGTGAAGTTTGTTCACCCGGTTACTTTTAGCACCGCTGCAATTTGTTTTGGTGTTCGGTAATTTCAGTTTTTTTTTCATCGGATTAAATTTTTTAATTGTGGTTTATGCAATATCGCATAAGCCAAAAAAAATAAATTCAATCGTTTTTTATTGTAGAATTTTTTCTACGAAAAGGCAGGAAAATGCAGAGACGCACAATTGTGCATCTCTACACGAAATGCAAAACCGAATTGTTGACCACGTAGAGACGCACAATTGTGCATGTGTACCGGAAATAAAAACCTCAATGTAGAGACGCACAATTGTTCGTCTCTACACGAAATGCAAAACCAATTTTACTCCCACTCAATAGTAGCAGGCGGCTTTGATGAGATATCATAAACCACGCGGTTAATGCCTTTTACATTTCGGATGATTTGATTGGAGATGGTTGCCAGAAAATCGTAGGGGAGATGCGCCCAGTCGGCTGTCATTCCATCGGTGCTAGTAACAGCACGCAACACTACGCAGTTTTCATAAGTGCGTTCATCGCCCATAACACCCACACTTTGTACAGGCAATAAAATGGTTGCAGCCTGCCATGTTTTATGATACAGGTTATGCTTGCGCAGTCCTTCAATAAAAATTTCATCAGCCTGCTGCAACACGTGCACTTTTTCGGGAGTAATGTCGCCAAGTATTCTTATGCCCAGCCCCGGCCCGGGAAAGGGGTGACGGCTTAATAAATGCTCATCAATGTTTAGTGCTTTGCCTATAAGGCGAACTTCATCTTTAAATAAAGTTTTTAAAGGCTCTACTAATTTAAGCTTCATCTTTTCAGGTAGTCCGCCAACATTGTGATGCGACTTAATGGTGGCCGATGGGCCTTTCACACTTACACTTTCTATCACATCAGGATAAATGGTTCCCTGTGCCAGCCATTTTACGCCTTGTATCTTATGCGATTCCTCATCAAACACATCAATAAAAACTTTGCCTATTATTTTTCTTTTTTGCTCAGGGTCAGAGATGCCTTTTAATGCCGAGTAAAATTTTTCGCGCGCATCAACACCTATAATGTTTACATCAAAATTTTCGAATGCATGCAGCACCTGTTCAAATTCATTTTTGCGCAACAAACCATTATCAACAAAAATGCAGGTGAGGTTAGTGCCAATAGCTTTGCTTATTAAAGCCGCAGCCACACTGCTATCCACACCGCCTGATAAGCCAAGTATTACTTTATCATCTTTTAGCTGCGCTTTAAGCGATGCCACCGTTTCATCAATAAACGAACCGGGAGTCCAGTCCATGGAACATCCGCACACATTCTTCAAAAAATTTTCTAATATCTTTTTGCCTTCATCGCTGTGCACCACTTCGGGATGAAACTGCAGGCCATAAGTTTTTTCACCTTTAATGTGATATGCAGCTACTTTAACATCGCCAGTTGAAGCAATTATTTCAAAATCAGCAGGCACTTCTTTAATCGTATCAGCATGGCTCATCCACACCTGCGATTGTGATGAAACATTGTTGAATATTTCTTTCCCTTCAGCTTTGATCTGCAAGTGTGCACGGCCATATTCGCGGGTGTTCGATGGTGCTACCAGGCCGCCATTCTGATGCGCCATTAATTGGGCTCCATAGCAAATGCCCAATACAGGAAACTTTTTTCTGAAAAGCTGTGTGTCAATTTCTGGTGCTTCATTATCGCGCACCGATGCCGGACTGCCTGAAAAAATTACTCCTTTGATGTGATCGGATAGTTGAGGCAGGTGATTGTAAGGATGAATTTCGCAATACACATTTAACTCGCGCACCCTGCGTGCAATAAGTTGCGTGTATTGCGAGCCAAAATCAATAATTAATATGGTTTGATGCATAGCGCGCGAAAGTAGAAATTTAGTGGTTATTCGATTGCGCTAACACCTTATTAGTTATAAACCAGCTAAACGATTTTTCTAATTCTGCGGCTGCAACTGGTAATCCTTATATTTTAAAATGGTTACATGGCTGTTTTCAAAACCACCGGTTGTAGTTCCTGAAAAGCGAAACAAATCAGTGTTAAAAAATTCCTTATTGTTTTCAACCATATCAAACCACGATTTGTTCTTGTTGGTAAAAGCATTCATAAAACCCTTGGCAAGGTAGAAACCATAATAAGCTTGCAAGGTGGGGTCAGCACCATATTTGCTTATAAATTGTTTTCGGAACATTTTAAGTTCAGG
The DNA here is from genome assembly GCA_044230205.1 of Bacteroidia bacterium. Taxonomy (GTDB): domain Bacteria; phylum Bacteroidota; class Bacteroidia; order AKYH767-A; family OLB10; genus JAEUTH01. Next base: position 493 of record JBGARN010000013.1, on the reverse strand, counting down.
ATTTTCGTAGTTAATATATCCGGATGAGAAAATAATCGTTTCCAGCTTTTCGAGATTTGCAAGGGCGGTAGTTTCAAAGTTTTCCCAGGTTGGCATTCCGCAAACCTGTATTTTAAATTCCTCGGTATATTCAACCAACTGAGTAATAAAAGGTGAAATGAATGCTTCATCTGACGAAGCAATTATTATCAGATTTTTCTTTGTGGCTGACAATTTCTTTTTCAACCCTTCAGCTTTCTCAGTGCTGTAATTTACTTTTATACATCTGCCTGAATCGTTCATCAGGCTATCTATACGGGCTGAAATCCAATCAGCAAGTTCTTTTTCCTTTTTAGTATCACGATAGGCAATTATCAATTTATCATTATAATAGTTGGTGCTGATGTATTTTGCCATTTCATTGATCATGGTAAGATTACTTGGCAAAGCGGCAATAAAATTATTACCTTTTGAATTGGTTTGCTGTAAATAAACCAGTGTGCTCTTATTAAGC
>JBGARN010000145.1:0-8526 GCA_044230205.1 Bacteroidia bacterium | reverse complement strand
TATTCAATAGGCTTGAAATTGATAATTTTTTAAAGAAGCTGAATGTTGAACCTGATGAACATTTTTATCAGCCCTGTACCAATATTGAGATTATTAAGCGAATGATTCGTAATCTTACTTACTCCTACCAAAAACTAGGCGATACTGAAAAAGTTAATGAATTAGAGCGGATGATGGATGCTTTAACTGATAATGACAGGCAAACAAATTAAGACCTGTTTTACAAAATGTCTTCCTTAAGAAATGTTCAGATTAAAATTACCCACTGATCCACGATGGTGCAATATTGCTTCAAAAAATATTAGTGAGGTACTTACTGACCATGCCTGGTGCGAGCAAAAAGCTGCTTCCAACGCCATTTCATTAATTATTCTTTATCCTGAGTTATCTGAGCTGGTAAAGGCAATGATTTCTATTTCCCAGGAGGAGCTTACTCATTTTAACCAGGTAATGAATATTATTTTACAGCGGGGCTACACCCTTGGAAAGCCTCGCAAAGATGAGTATGTAAACTTATTATATTCATTCAGTAATAAAGGAGGTAGCCGCGAGCAGCAACTTATAGACAGGCTTTTGTTTGCAGCAATGATAGAAGCGCGAAGCTGTGAAAGGTTCAGAGTGCTTGCCGAAGGAATTAATGATGAGCAATTAGCAGGGTTCTATCGAGACCTTATGATTAGCGAAGCAAACCATTATACCACTTTCATAAATTTTGCCAGGCAATTTGCTGTTAACGTTAATGTAGATAAGCGCTGGCAGGAATTTCTTGATTACGAAGGGGAAATAATCAAGCAATTTGGCGTTTCAGAAACTATTCATGGGTAGCACAAAACAAAATACTATTAAAGATTTAGCAATTGTAAAAGTTGTTTAAGCTGGAATATTCTATACGGAATAAACCACTTATTTTGCAAGGCGAGTCGTTGAAAGCTGCTTAATTTTTATGCTGGCATTATGCTTTTTTCGAATTGCAACCGGAATTTCTTAGGAAAAATTTAGTCATTTGTAACATGGCTTTGAATATTACTTCTCTTAATTCAGGCAGCAATGGCAACTGTTATTATGTTGGTAATGCCACAGATGCAGTGTTAATAGATGCTGGAATTTCGTGCAGGGAAATTGAGAAACGAATGGCCAGGCTACAACTTTCACTAGAAAGTGTAAAAGCCGTTTTTATTTCGCATGAACATACTGATCACATCAGAGGGGTTGAGGTACTGGCAGAAAAGCATCAGATACCGGTTTACATAAACAAACTGACATTAAAACAATCAAGATTAAATATTAATAATCAATTAATTAACAACTTTGATGAAAGTGATTATGTAGCCTTTGGTGAGCTTAAAATATTCCCATTTACTAAACTCCATGATGCTGCCGATCCATATAGTTTTATTATTGAAAGCTATGGCATTAAGGTGGGAGTCTTCACAGACATCGGAAAAGCTTGTAAGCGGATTGTTCATTTTTTTCAGCAATGCCATGCTTGTTTTCTCGAAAGTAATTACGATGAGCAAATGCTAAGCGAGGGAAATTATCCTTTGCAATTAAAAAACCGGATCAGGAATGGTTATGGACATTTATCCAATAAACAGGCTTTTGAGCTTTTCATAAATCATCGGCCTCGATTTATGAGCCATTTAATATTATCTCATTTATCACAAAACAATAATAAGCCTGAGTTAGTGAAGCGCTTATTTAGAGGCAAAGCACAAAATGTGGAAATCATAGTTGCTTCACGCAATAATGAAACTCCTGTTTTTCAAATAACTTCCTCAACAGGTTTAGGAGCGGTTAAGCAACTAAAAGTCCAATTAAAACCCAGGCAACTAGATCTGTTTGAAGCCTGAGCACGATGAGCCATAGAACTTCGGTTTGAAATAATACAGAAAGGAAAGACGATTTATCAATAGTATAATTTATGATGTGATATATCCGAAGTTGTTATCAGGTTGGGCGCACTTTTCTAAAAGCCGGCATTACTCTTTAGCTTCTTTTTGTTTGTTAAAATCTTTATTTGTGATCAACTTGTTTCAACTAAAATATGCTCACATTTGTAAGCATAGAAAATTATTAAAAACCGTAAAAACAATGGCAGTAGATGAAGTAAAAGAGAAACTGAAGGCGCTTCAGTTATCAATAGACAAACTTGAAAAAACATATGGAAAAGGTACCATTATGCGTATGGGTGATACAGCAGTTGAACCTTTGGAAGCAATTTCAACACGTTCATTAGGTTTGGATATTGCACTTGGTATTGGTGGTTTACCTAAAGGAAGGATAATTGAAATTTATGGTCCCGAATCATCAGGTAAAACTACGCTTGCAATTCATGCAATAGCCGAAGTGCAGTCAAATGGCGGCATAGCTGCATTTATTGATGCAGAACATGCATTCGATCGCTTTTATGCTCAAAAGTTAGGTGTTGACATCGAAAACCTTTTGATTTCACAACCTGACAATGGTGAACAGGCATTAGAGATTGCAGATAATCTTATCCGCTCAGGCGCAATAGATATTATTGTAATAGACTCTGTGGCAGCACTAACTCCTAAGGCTGAAATTGAAGGTGAAATGGGTGACTCGAAAATGGGATTACAAGCCCGCTTGATGTCACAGGCTTTGCGTAAGTTAACTGCCAGCATTAGCCGTACCGGCTGTTGCTGTATTTTTATTAACCAGTTACGCGAAAAAATTGGTGTTATGTTCGGCAATCCTGAAACTACCACAGGTGGAAATGCACTTAAATTCTATGCATCAGTTCGTCTTGACATTCGCAGAATTGGACAGATAAAAGATGGAGATTCTGTAATAGGTAATCGAACTAAAGTTAAGATTGTAAAGAATAAAGTAGCACCTCCATTCAAAACCTGTGAGTTTGATATTATGTATGGAGAAGGAATTTCGAAAACAGGTGAGATAGTTGATCTTGGCGTTGAAGCCAACATTATCAAGAAGAGCGGAAGCTGGTTCAGTTATGGCGATTCAAAGTTAGGCCAGGGCCGCGATGGTGTTAAGAACCTTCTTGCCGATAATCCTGAACTTGCTGATGAACTTGAAGCAAAAATAAAGGAGGCATTTGCTAATCGTACCGATGATTAGCAGGTGTTAACTGAGTTATAACCCATTCAAAAGCCCGCCAATATTATATTTGCGGGCTTTGTTTATAGTCGCTTTATGATAAAAATAGTTAAAGAACTTTGTTTAATAGGCATTGCTGCTGTTTTTTTTAATGCCTGTAGTTCACCTGGTAATAAGCAGGCTGAAGGTACATCACAGCAACCCATACAATCTGATCAGCCGGTAACAGATAATGTTTTAAATGAATTTAATGCAAAAATCAGTGCCGACAGCAGTAATGCGCATTTGTATTATTTAAGATCGAAATACTACGTAAGGCTTAAGAAATTGGGGCTTGCTAAAGATGATGCCGAAAGATCTATAATGCTTGATTCAACCAACGCTTCATATTATATCAATCTTGCAGATATTTATTTTTACCGTAATGAAACTCGGCAGACTTATGATGTTCTTTTAAAGTGCCTGAGCCTTATGCCCGATAATAAAGAGGCAAATTTTAAAATGGGCGAACTGCAGTATTATATCAAACAATATAAGCAGGCCATTAAATATGCCAACAAAGCATATGAAATTGATACCAAAGATTTAAAATCAAATTACCTGCTCGGTATGATTCTCAAAGAAACTGGTGATACTAATAAAGCGGTTTCATTTTTCAGAAACTGTATTGACATTGATCCCAATTATTTTGATGTATATGATCAGTTAGGGTACATTGAAAAGGCAAGAAATAAACCTGAAGCTCTGCAATACTTCAATAATGCCTTGCGCATTAATCCCGAAGCGATTACTTCACTTTACGGCAGAGCGTTGTGTTATCAATATAAAAATGATTTCGACAATGCCATCAAAGACTATACAACAATTACACAACTGGACCCTTCATTCATCGATGCTTATTTTAATATGGGTTATATCCACCAGGTAAATTTGAAAATGTACCGTGAGGCTATAAAATATTATGATCAGTCGCTTGCCATCGACACCATGTTTGTTAAGGCCATTTATAATAAAGGTTATTGTTTTGAACAATTGGGAGACATTGGCAATGCAAAAACGGCTTATCAGCGTTGTATTGACCTCGAACCGACTTTTGATAAAGCACGTGAGAGTTTAAAGCGTGTAATGCGATAATTGACTAAGTCTTCAGTAATGTGCACAAATCGGATATTTTAACATTGAGCCCATGAATAATATGCCTGGCTTTTAAATAAAATACTTCGCGTTCACTGAGTTTTTGTTCGATAAAATCATAAAGCTCGGCTTCAGATTTTCCGGTTAAAAGTGGACGATGATCTTGTTTGTTTTTTAAGCGGCTTAGCAATTCACGTGAATTCATGCGCAGATAAATGGTAATGCCATTTTCATTCATACGATTAATGTTATCAAAGAAACAAGGTGTTCCTCCTCCACAGGCAATTACAGTTGCCTTACTCTTATACGTTTTTTCCAGTTGTTCCTTTTCAAGTTGCCTGAAACCAGCTTCACCAACATTACTAAATATATCACTTATAGATTGTTGTGTTGCTTTTTCAATTTCATTATCCAAATCAATAAAGTTGTATTGTAACTGCCGGGCTAATTGTTTACCAACAGTGGTCTTGCCACTGCCCATAAAACCAATAATGTAAATGGGCTGCATTGTTTATAGTTCTTTAATTATAATAAGTGACCAGCGGTTAAAGGTGAAAGCAAAGGTTTTATGTACGCTTTTAGGTTTTAGATTTTTGATTTTTAGCCAACAGGATTAAAATAACCGCCAGTTAATATTGTAGTTATTTTTTAACAGCAAACCTCATGCGGTAATCAACATTTACTTTACCTTTAGAAATATCATTAAGTTTACCCTGAAGTAATCTTTTTTTCAACCCCGAAACTTTATCAGTAAACAGAACTCCATCAATATGGTCATATTCATGCTGAATAATTCTTGCTTTCAGGCCTTCAAATGATTCTGTGTGCTCCTTAAAATTTTCATCATGATACTTCAGTGTAAGTTTCGGGTTTCGCTCAATATCTTCACGTATACCAGGTATGCTTAAACAACCTTCATTAAATTTCCATGGTTCACCTTGCTGCTCAATCATTTCGGCATTAATAAATACTCTCTTAAAAGTGCTCAGGCTATGATCATCTTCGGCAAAAGGAGCAGCATCAATCACAAACAATCTTATTGACAGACCAACCTGCGGGGCAGCCAAACCTACACCGGCTGCATTATACATGGTTTCAAACATATCAGCAATAATCTCATTTAGCCTGTTGTAATTTTTATCAATAGATTGAGCCTTCTTCCGTAATACAGGGTCACCGTAGGCTACTATGGGTAAAATCATATAGATATTATTTCTTAATTATTCGGGCAACTTGTTGTCAAGATAGGATTGCAACAATATTGCAGCACTTATTTTATCAATCATTTCTTTATTTCTCCGGTCTTTCTTTTTATAACCGGCCACAATCATGGATTGGCTGGCCATCTTTGAAGTAAAACGTTCATCAAAACGAACGATAACAGCATTTGTGATTTTCTTTCGAAATTCAGCAATAAACTGTTTAATAGCCGGTTCAATTTGAGATGGCGTGTTATTCATCTGCCGGGGCTCACCAACTACAATTTTCTCCACTTCTTCTTTAGCCATATAGTCTTGCAAAAACTGCTGAAGGCCTTTGGTTTCTACAGTAGTTAATGCAGTAGCTATAAGTTGCAAAGGATCAGTAACTGCTATACCTGTTCGTTTTAAACCATAATCAATTGCAATTATCCGGGCCATTGGCGGCAAATTTAGAAAGATATTTTTGTTGCTGATTAATAATAGGCGGAACTAATTAAATGACTTTTTAGGCTATTGAAATATAACTTTTACATTTCGCTTCTTTAATGAGAATGATATGCTGAAAAAAATAAATCTCACTACATGGATTTTTATTGCACTGGTTGCAGGTGCTCTGGTTGGCGAAGTTTACCGGTGGAATAATCCTGATCTTGAATCACGCAAGCAATTTGCTTCCAATATTTCCATATTGAGCGATATTTTTCTGAGGTTCATTAAAATGATTATTGCTCCACTCGTTTTTTCAACATTGGTGGTTGGTATAGCTAAGCTTGGCGATTTTAAAACAGTAGGACGTATAGGGATTAAAACAATTCTTTACTTTCAGTTTGCAACACTGCTTGCTTTAACCCTGGGTTTAGTTATTGTTAATGTATTCAAGCCCGGTTTCTATATGCATCTTGATATACCTGCCAGTGATGCTACAACCACCATAAGCAGCAAGGCAATTACTCTGAAGGATTTTGTAAGCCATGTAATACCCAAAAGCGTTATAGAAGCAATGGCCAATAATGAAATTTTACCCATTGTGGTTTTCTCTCTCTTTTTCGGAGTGGCTCTTTCAGCAATTGGTGAAACCGGCAAGCCTATAATAAAGGCGCTCGATGCTCTGGCGCATGTAATGTTTACTGTTACCAACTATGTAATGAAATTTGCCCCGCTGGGTGTTTTTGGAGCCATATGCGCTGTAATTACCCAACAGGGCATTGAAATTATAAAGGGTTATTTTTATCTCATTGTATGTTTTTACGGAGGGTTGATATTTTTTGGGATAATAATTCTCGGGTTGATTACCTATGCAGCAAAGGTTAACTTTATAAAGCTGCTAAAATGTATACAGGAACCATTTTTACTTGCATTTTCTACAGCAAGTTCCGAATCGGCTTTTCCGAAAACGGTAGCTAAGCTGAAGGAATTCGGATGCAGTGATAGAATAATAAGTTTTGTTTTACCGCTTGGTTATTCTTTTAACCTGGATGGTTCCATTATGTATATGACTTTTGCCACTGCTTTTATTGCCCAAACCTATGGCAGGGTTTTAAGTATTGAAGAACAAATTACCATGATGTTGATTTTGCTGGTTACCAGCAAAGGAATGGCTGGTGTGCCCCGCGCATCTCTGGTTGTTATAGCAGCATTGCTTCCGCAATTTGGATTGCCCGAAGCGGGTTTATTGTTGCTGTTAGGCATTGACCAGTTGCTGGATATGGGAAGAAGCGCTACCAATGTAATTGGTAATGCAGTGGCAACAACTCTTGTTTCAAAGTGGGAAAATGAACTTAAAGAGTGATAATGATTCTCAATATTTGGAAACTGGCTAATAGAAAAATCATTTCCTAAATTCAAACTTATTCAGAATGATAAAAGAATCAGAACTTATTGTTAATGCTGACGGCAGTATCTATCATCTTAATTTATTGCCTTGTGATATTGCAGATATTGTAATTAATGTGGGCGATCCGGACAGGGTTGAAATGGTGAGTCGTTTTTTTGAAAGAGTAGAAATAAAAAAGCAAAAACGCGAATTTGTAACCCACACGGGCAGCTATAAAGGAAGGCCAATTACTGTAATGTCAACTGGTATTGGAACTGATAATATTGATATTGTTTATAACGAACTGGATGCACTGGTAAATGTTGACTTAATTAAGCGCGAGATAAAACCGCAATTAACGTCATTAAAACTAATCCGTCTTGGAACTTCGGGTTCTCTTCAAGCAGATATTCCTGTTGATTCATTTGTTTGTTCAACACACGGCCTGGGGCTTGATGGTCTACTTAATTTTTACAACCTTGATAATGATGGTGATGAAAAACAATTGCTTGAAGCATTTCAGGAACACTATCCAAATTATAATGTTTTTGCTCAGAGCTATATTAGTAAAGGTTCAGCTTTGCTTTTTGACTTATTGAACGGTGAAATGAAAACAGGCATTACTGCATCATGTTGCGGATTTTATGGTCCACAGGGAAGGGTCATTCGCGCACAACTGGCACGGCAGGGAATGGTTGATTTGCTTACCTCTTTTAGTTTCAACAATCATCGAATCAGTAATTTTGAAATGGAAACCAGCGCCATGTTTGGCCTGGCAAAAATTCTTGGCCATCATTGTGCATCAGTAAACCTGATTGTTGCTAATCGTGTAAACAAAAATTTTTCGAAGGATTATAAAAAAGGGATGAACGAAATGATAGAATTAGTTCTTGACAGACTAAGCACCCTTAAATAATCGTTTGCTACATATGCGTATCATAAACTTTAGATCATGGTTACTTGTGCTTTCCATCCTTGGTTGCATCGCTTCCTCCTGTAAAGTTGAAAACATTCAGTACAAGCGTATCGAAAACCTGAGTTTCACGGGAATAAGTAATAACCCCGGAATAAATCTGGATATGATTTATTTCAATCCCAATAAAGTAGGCTGCCGAATATCGAAAATGGGTTGCTTTATTATTAGCGGGAATGACACACTTGCAGATGTTTCAGGTCGTATGCAATCTGTTAAGCTTAAACCACAATCAGATTTTTCTGTGCCAGTAAGCAGCACGCTTAATGCACCTGCAATGATTCAACTGGCTTCCAAGGGGTTTTTAAATGGTGGCGATATAC
>JBGARN010000144.1:0-8188 GCA_044230205.1 Bacteroidia bacterium | reverse complement strand
TTGAAGTGTAATTATTTAAATTAAAATAGAGAATTCTAATGATTTTAATTTTTTCCTTTTCCGGTTGCGTGGTAAATGATTTAGCTGAGAGCAATCTTACACTCCAAACTCGAGCATCATCGTTGTACCCTGTTGTGGCTGCGATTCCATCACTAACTTTCCTTTCATATCATTAGCCCGCTTTTGCATATTGTACAATCCGTTACCTGATAGCTTACCTTTTTGTTTTTCATTAATGTTAAAACCTATACCATCGTCCTTTATCAATAATCTGATGCGGCCCCTGATCAGCTTTATTTCAATCCACACATTTTTGCACTGCGAATATTTGGCGGCATTGTTTATGGTTTCCTTAAAAATGAGGTACAGGTTTTTTCGTTTATCCATATCCATATGGATTTCATTGGCCGATTCATCAATATCGAAATGAATGCTGATGTTTTTACTTTCTAAAATTTCAACGGCAAAGGCGCGCATGCGGTCAATCACATTGGCAAACGAATCGTTTTTGGTATTGATGGTCCACACAATGTCACTTATCACTTCCATAATGTTTGAAGTGTTGTCACTGATCTGGGCAACCAGTTTTTTTACATCAGCAGTGTTCGAATTTCCATTGAGCTTTTTCTGAATAACATTACTTGATAAGGAAATGCTGCTGATGGTTGAACCAATTTCATCATGCAAATCGGAGGCAATGCGGTTGCGGATTTTTTGAAGCTGCAACGCCTTATGTAAACGATAACGGTAAAGCGCATAAGCTGCCGCAGCCACTGCCATTGCTGTAAACAATCGAAACCACCATGTTTGATACCATGCCGGAAGTATGACTATTTTAATGGATGCACCTTTTGTATTCCATTGGCCTGTGCTGCCTGCGCCTGTAACCTGTAATGTATAGGTGCCGGGTGATAGGTTGGTGTAAGTTGCTTCGTTCTTATTGCCTGCATCAATCCAGTGTTTATCATAGCCCTTAAGCATATACCTGTAAAGCTTTTTATTAGCCGATCTGTATTCCAAAGCTGCAAACGAAATACTGAACATGCCCTTATCATGCGGCAATGTTATTGTTTGGGCATAATCAATCGGTAGCTGAATAATATCGCTGTCGGTTTTATAGGTAACCGGTTTATTAAATACCGATAAGCCGGTAAATACAATTGGTGGTGCTTTTTCTTTTTCGAGAATTTTTTCAGGATCAAAAACCACAGGTCCTTCAACACCACCGAAATACAATTGTCCATCAGGCATTTTAAAATACTCTGTACGGTTAAACTCATCGCCTGGTAATCCATCTTCTGAATCAAATTTAATAAAAGCCTGAGAGCCGGTTGTTAGCATGCAGCATAACCCCCTGTTCGTGCTCATCCATATATTTCCTTTTTTATCACTCAGCAATCCATACACTACATTATTGGGTAAGCCATCTTTTTCTGTATATTTTACAAACTTACCAGTTGCTATTTCCATCCTGTTTAGTCCGCCACCATCAGTCCCTATCCACAAATATTTTTCAGGGTTTACCGGATCAGGTATAATGCTTAATAATTGATTATTGTTTAGCGAATTATTATCACCGGCAATATTTTGCCAATGCATCCATTTATTTTTTTCAAGGTCAAATTGGTAAAGTCCCTGCAAGGTTGCAAACCAAATTTTGCCTGCAGCATCATTGTAATAATCGGTAACAAAGGGTCCGTAGTTTTGAATTTTTGCAGGAAATAAATAAACCTTATCAATATTTAATGTATTGCTATTTAATAACGCTAACCGGGGCGGTTTTGTATAATCTGATATGCTCAATAATATGTTGTCATTGGGCGCCACTACTAATTTAACCACGATGTTTGTTAAGTAGGACGGCAGCACTTTTTTTTCTAACCTGCCTGTTGCAGGATTGTATTTTAAAAGGCAAACTTTTTGATGCGAGTCGGTATCAAACAACATCCAGTAGTTTCCCTTTTTATCTTCTGCAAAGTCAAGCACTGAAATGTCGGTTTTTGAAATTGCTTCAGGAAAATCCGGTCGTTTTTTTAGTGTCAATGGATTTATAAAATAAGGGGTTTTATGGTTCACTAAAATCATTACTTCTCCGGCATTGTTGTGGAAATCAGAAACTCTGTTCTCTACGGTAATTAAATTAAACAGTTGTTTGCGGTAATCTAATTTGATGATACCATGTCCCGCGGTAGTAGTCCACAATATTTCATTTCCATCAAGAAAACCTGATGTGCCTATTTCACCTTTAAAAAGTTTTAGTGCATGATCAGTTGCATTAAAATAGTAGCACTTTTCTTGACCGGTTATAAAAAAATTACCATGCTTATCTCTAATTGTATGTCTGCCCCATTGATAATTGTCGTTGAATTCAGTCTTGCTTACAACATGTTTTGTTTTAAAATCATAAACTAAAATATCCTTACAGCCGGTAAATAAATACGTATCGGGATTTTGCAATTTATCAATGCAGTATTTTCCTTTATTCAAAAGCCCAAGGTCATTGCAACTGAAAAGCTTGCTTTTAAAGTAACTACCGTTTTCTGATTTTGTATAAATGAAAATAGAATCATCATAAACAAACCAAAGTGATTGATCTTTCATCCAGCTGTAATGCACCCAGATAGAGCCATTAAGTTGCCTGTCGGGCTGTAACATTTTACGATCGCTGAAATGAATTGTTGCCTTGGTTAAATCAACAACACCATTGTTATTCAACTCGATTTGGCTGATATCATAAATGATTAATTGTTTTGTCAGCACTAAAAGTTGATGGTTGATAATTTGCAGATTTGATATGATGTAAAATGACACAGAATCATTATCAGGAAAAAGCTTTACGGGATAAAACCTTTCGCTTTTTCTGTCAAATAAAAACAGCCCTTTGGTATTGGTGCCAACCCATAAATTTTCATTTTCATCCTCAGCCAAAGCGGTAACATAATTATCGGGCAGTGAATATGGGTCACCCTGCTGATACCGGTAAATAGTAAAGTGGTATCCATCGTATTTGTTTAATCCATCCTTGGTACCAATCCACATAAAGCCCGCTTTATCCTGAATGATACTCGATGTAAGTCCTTGCGATAAACCATCTTTTACATTAATGACTTCGGTGCGTATGATCATGGAATCTTTGCTTTGCCCTGCCACATTATCACCTATGACTAATAGCCAGGCGATTAAAAGAAAGATGGAGCATAAAAAACAAAAGCGCATATAAATGGGGCTAGATGCAAACAAACTTACACATTTTATTTTTTGCCTGCACTTTAGGTGCACAACTCATTAACTCAAATGTGTCATCAAATTTTCTTATCCCTAATTCTCTTGATTTTTCAAATTCCACAATCCTGCAAATCAATATATCTCTCGATTGACGCATAGGGCTTTAGCCGCCAACTTTGTCGAAAAATTTTATCAACTAATTATTTAATTAAAAACAAACAAAATGAAAAAAACTCTATTACAATTAGCTGTAATAAGCGGGATGCTTATTACAATGAGTACAACTGTAAATGCACAGTGGACACACAATGCGGCAACCAATCAAACCTATCTTACAAATGCTGGCGCCAATGTGGGTATTGGACTTACCAATCCTGCATTTAAACTTGATATTTACAGCAATACAGGTGCTGCAAGTATCAATTGTAAATCAACCACAGGCAATTCAAATTTAATAATTGATCGAGCCAATACTGCAAGTACTGCAGGGGTTAATTACCGCACAAACGGAGTTGTATATTGGCAAACCGGAACAATTGGTACTGATAACTTTGCAATAAGAAATAACCAGTTAGGCAGCCCGGCTGTTTCAATTCAAAACACTACTAATAATGTGGGTATCGGAACAACAGCACCCGGTTCCTTATTATCAGTTGGCAGTATAAGCGGTGCTGTTGCGACTCCAACTGCCATTACTATGGATAATTCTTACTTATCCGGTGCACAATTTAACAAATTGAAGTTTTATCTTTTTAAAGATGCAGTCCAAACCTATGGCTTCGGACTTGGCTCTTCAGGTGATGTGCAATATTGGGCAGGTTCAAGTGCCATTGGAATGCATAGATTTTTTACGGCTCAACAGGAAAGAATGAGAATAGATGAAAACGGCAATGTGGGTATTGGCACAATAAACCCCAATGCTCAATTTAATGTCGTTCAAAACCAGGTAGGCCCTGTTGCAATTTTTGATGGTGTGTCTCCTAATTATGAATCAACTATTGTTCTCAGATTAGATGGAAATGCCGGTTACCTTTCTCATGGTGGTTGGGGTTTGGGAGCAAATGTTTTAGGCTTTGGCGGACAAAATCATAGCTATCCTGATATTAGGATTAATACCATTACTAGTCAGGTAGCAATAGGTAATGCTACAACTGCTGCAGGCTATATGCTTACTGTTGCCGGTAAAGTAATATGCACTGAATTAAAAGTGCAGTTACAACCCTTCCCTGATTATGTTTTTTCAAAAGATTATGATTTAAAATCAATTGAAGAAGTAGAGCAGCACATCAATACTTACAACCGCCTGCCCGGTATGCCCAGTGCATGTGAAGTGGAAGAAGGTGGCATGAGCGTAGGTGAAATGACCGGTAAGGTGGTAGAGAAAGTGGAAGAGAATACCCTTTACATTATTCAATTGAAAAAAGAAATTGATGCACTTAAAGCCGAACTTAATGCACTGAAGAAATAATCATTTCATTTTGAAATAAAATATAATAGTCAAACATCCCGATAGCTTTCGGGGAAAAACACAAACAAAATGAAAAAGATAAAAATAATAATCACACTGCTTACCTGCATTACATCCGTATATATTTACGGACAGGCAGCCGAAACAAAACCGCTGCGCGTACAACAGGATATAAATAAACTGCAATTACAAAACGAGATATTTTATCCGGTAAGTGTTTTCAGTAATCCTCAAAGTAAAATGGAGGAAGGCATTGGGCCCTACACGCAACTTGCAGTTGATAAGCAAAAAATCGAAGATGTATTTAAAGCAAATTATAAATCCATACGTTTGGATATTCCATTGCTTGGTAACAAATCGGTTAGTGTATTGCTTACACAACATAAAATTCACAGCGATGATTTTGAATTAACCATTACAGATGAAACCGGAAAACATCGCACATCCATGAGCGAAGGACGCTACTATTACGGTGTGATAGAAAACGGAACGCGAACGATGGCTGCCATATCTATTTTCGAAAATGAAATAAGCGGAATCATAACTGATGAAAGAGGCAACTGGAATTTAGGTCAACATAAATTACGAACTGCCGATTATGTATTTTTTAATGACCACACTTTTCAACTACCTATTCAGTTTAATTGCTCAACCGGGGATGTGTCAGAAACCGGAAATAAGAATGGTGGTTCCAGCAACAGTACTTTCGCAACTCAATTCGTTGGCAATTGTGTGAAAATATTTTTCGATTGTGCTAATACTTTTTATACCACTGCGGGAAGCAACAGCACTAATGTTACTAATCACACCAATTCCATTTTCAATGTTGCATCAACCATTTATGGTAACGACAGTATTAATATTTCCATAGCCTCCATTCATATTTGGGTTACTATTGACCCATTTAATTATGCAAGTAATGGCGATGCACTTAATAGTTTTGCAACATGGTGGAATGCTAATGGCGGTCGTCCCGGAAATATTGCAGCATTGTTATCCACACAGGATACACTCGGAGGTGGTGTAGCTTGGCTCAATTCAATATGCAGCACGAATGCAAATTCTTACAGTTTCAATCGCATTGGTTATGGCTCCATCGGTGGCTTCCCCACTTATTCATGGGATGTAAATTTAGTTGCGCATGAGTGCGGGCATAACCTTGGCAGCAACCACACGCATTGGTGCGGATGGGTTGGCGGTCCGATTGACAATTGCAATTCGTGTTGGAATCCTGTTATTCCTAATGATGACGGACCTTGCACTAACGGGCCACCTCCGCCTTCAAGTGGTGGTACTATTATGAGCTACTGTCATGGCTGCACACAAGGTGTTAATTTTGCAAATGGTTTCGGTTCGCAGCCTGCTGATAAAATCAGAACAAGCATAGCAGCAGCAAGTTGCATTAACGTATGCACATCATGCAATACTAATCTCTCACTTTCAGGCACGCATTTTTCTTACGAAAACCAAAGCTGGTGGGCTACCAATGAAATTATCGGAGTAAATGTTTTACAACAAAGCGGCAGCTATCTCAATTTTAATGCGGGTGTGGATGTATTGTTGCAACCCAACTTCGAAGTGCAGGCAGGTGCTACCTTTCATGCCGCGGTAGGTTGCTCGCCTTCTGCAATGCCTGCATCTTCTCCTATCGGCAACAATGCAAGAGGTCTTGCAATAAAAGCAACAACAGCAGGCAATGATATATTGGTAAGTCCCAATCCATTTGCAGAACAATTAAAAGCTGCGTTTGAATTAACAGGCAATGCACAAGTTACAGTGAACATTTTTGACCAGGCCGGACGAGAAGTTCAACTTGCACTATCCAAGCAACTTATGGAAAAGGGCAGGCATGAAGTAAACTTAAATACTTCCAAACTATCACCGGGTATGTACTTTTTGGTTGTAAGTATTAATGAGATAAAATATACTAAGAAGATTGTAAAACTGTAATCACACAATAAACAACCCAAACAAACCAGTTTCATTTTTTTACGCTGCTGCATCTATAATAAGGTGCAGCAGTTTTTTTTGTCTAAAATTGAGGAACAAATTCGTAGAGACGCACAATTGTGCGTCTCTACATAATACACAACCATCAATCCAAACCAAAATTTCATTTGTTACAATGCTGCATCTGTAAAAAGGTGCGGGAGTTTTTTTTTGTCTAAAATTGAGGAACAAATTCGTAGAGACGCACAATTGTGCGTCTCTACTGATTATTCAAAAGGACGATAAATTTTATTTTATGGTATGTTAGATGTTACATAGCATCAAAAAACTATTTTTTGAGTAATGTAATTTTAAATAATGCATAAAACAACTATTTTCTGCAGGCTGTAACTTTATACAATGCTCAGAAAATACTTATTTTACGGGCTGTAACTTTATACAATGCTCAGAAAATATATTTTTAGCTTGCAGTAACCAGATACATGGCATAAAAAATAGTTTTTCGACCTTCAGTAAGTTTATACATTAGGTAAAACATTAATTTTAAGTGCATATTAAATTTTTATAGTAAATGGAAAATATGTTTTTAGCTATTAGTAACCTTATAAAAGGTGCTTAAAATAAATTTCCGGAGCTTTTTCATCTTATAAAATGTTTTGAAAAAATACTTTTTGCCTGAAGTAAATTCATAGAAAGGGCAAAAAATTCATTTTAGGAAGGTGTTAATATCCCGCAATGGCTCAAAAATATATTTTCAACAGGCAGTAACTTTACACAATGCATAAAAAATGGTTTTTCCACCCTATAGAAAATCTATGCAATTGATGAATTATTGTTAGCCGATAATGATCAGAAAAATGATGTTGTAGATTTCTTCAATGTTAAAGGAGCTGATAATTCTGGCGTATTTCAATGCTCCCAGAGTTTGTTACCTGAATTTTCTGCATATTCAGTTATACTTAAAGAAAAACAAATCCCATAAAAACCGGTTTCGATTTTAAAGCTGTTGCATCTGTAAAAAGCTGCAGTAGTTTTTTTTATAGATTAGATTAGTAGAGACGCACAATTGTGCGTCTCTAAATAATTCACAACCATCAATCCAAACCATTTTGATTTTTTTTTACGCTGCTGTTTCTGTAAATGGGTGCGGCAGTTTTTTTAAGTGATCAATCAACCGTTCGTTGACTGTTTTAAATGATAGCTGTTACAGTTTATTTACTCACTACTATTAGATAAGAGGTTAGTGGCTTGTTTACTGTAAAAACCGTTTTCATTAACAATCTCCTTTAATAGTAACTGTGCTTTTTCAGTTTCACCCGCTATCCGGTAACACAAAGCCAGGTGCCATTTTGCTTCCTGGTAAAAGGTGTGATTATTGTCGGACGCCAGCAGGCTAAGCACTTTAATTGCACTTTCAGTATTACCTGCAGCTTTGTAGCATAATGATGAATAAAACAATGCGTTTTTATCTTCATTAAAAAAGCTCAGAATAAAATTAAAATTACCTAATGCAGCCTGGTATTTACCTTTTTTATAATCGTTAAG
>JBGARN010000143.1:0-8211 GCA_044230205.1 Bacteroidia bacterium | reverse complement strand
AATGCACCAAAGGGATGGGCATGGGTAGGTGAAGAAGGACCGGAGCTGGTGCAGCTTAAAGGTGGTGAGGAAATAAAAACACATGCCGAATCAGTAAAGTTTGCAGCCATGCAATTCCCTGATTTGCGCATAGCACCTAACAACATCAACATTAACACAAAAGGCATAATTGATTATGACAGGCTGGCCAAAGCATTAAGCGATGAATTAAGCGGCCTTGATGATTTACGAAAGCTTAATGAAACCAATCACCTGCTGTATGTAATAGCAAGCAGGATGAATAACAATATAGACATCAGAAGGAATTAATGAGCGCGCGGTATAAATTTTATTTTGATAATACAGAGGTAAACGACCCATTAAACTGGGACACGCTTGCCACCGGCATTAAGCGCGATGAAACCAGCAGGGGATTATTGGTAACTCAGGATGCTACGCTTGAATTTTCGGGCAATGAATACACCTACCTGTATAATAAGCTGCTTGATGATGGTTTCTGCTCATTTACAGAAGTAGAAATTCATGAAAGCTGCAACATGAACGGCAATTATGTGCCGGTGTATAAAGGGGTGATATTTACCTCTGACTGCGAATTTAATATAAACGATTGCCGGGTAACAACCAAAATACAGGATAACAGTTTTTATGCTAAAATCAATGGCCGCAAGAATAACGAATGTTATATCAATGTAGGCAGGTCAATAAATGATGTGGCCATTACAGCCTGCAGCCCTGTTACTATCACCATGTTTTACCCATGTTCACCTGCCTCAGAAGCTGACAGATACGGATATAGGATGTTTGATGTGATGCAGTTCCTGGTGGCATTTATGACCGATGGTGAAGTTGAATTTGCATCACCGGTGTTGGATGATGGTGGCGATTTCGAAGGCTTATGCATTGCATCAGGAAAACAGATAAGGGTTTTTGGTGAACAGGATCACATCAGCAAATTTTCATTTAGCAAGGCTTTTGAAAATCTGTGGAAGAAACTCAACTTAGGCTTTTATGTTGATTACTCAGGCAGTAAGCCTACATTGGTGCTTGACTATAACGATAATATGTTCAGCGATACAGTGGTGCTTACCCTGGATGATGTGCCGAACATAAAGGCAAGGGTGGATGTAAGTAAAATTTATTCTGCAGTAACATTAGGAACCAATAAGACAAGGGATAATGAAACTAATGTTGATTGTGCTGATGGTGCTTTTGTTGAACAGATTTCATTTTTAGGATGCAAGGAAGAAACCTTTAACATAATAGGGAAGTGCAACATTGACCGTACACTGGATTTAGTAACCGATTGGATTGTTTCATCAAACCTTATTCAATACATTTATATTGATGCCTCGCCAGGTGGATCAGATGATGACACCTATGACGATGATATTATTTTTATTGATTGCGAAAAAACAGGCGCCACAACCTATGCAGCATATAAGACAAATAATTTAGGTGGCGATGTAACAGTAACAGCATTTTTTAATGTAAGGCTATTTAATGATAGTGTGGCATTACGATTTTTGGGTGCTATACCGCTTTCAATTGCTGAGTACCTGGGTGATGGTGATGATACATTTTCAGCCGTTAAAACCACAGCTCAGAATGCCACCTTTGCAAGCCCTGCCGACCCGGTAGCATTTACCAGCGAAACATCCGACCCAAACGGCAATTATGATAATGGCAATTCATGGTTTATAGCTCCATTTGCCGGGCTTTATACTATGCATGTAAATCTTCAATTGAATGCCATCTTTAATTCAATATTGGTTTCATTCAGTGTTTATTTTGATGTATATGATAATGCCAATGTGTTTCTTTACTCTGTATTAACATTTACCACATCAACACCTAACAGCAACAATGTTGTAGATTCTTCAAGTGTGCTTTATGCCAATGCTACCGACAGGATAAGGGTAAGATTTGTTGCAGATTCATTAGCCACATGGCAAATAAAATCAGGCAGCACTTATTCATGTATTGCAAGCACTACAGGCGGTGGTATCTATCAAACCTACAACCCCGAAGATTACCCTATCATCAATTATTCATTTTCATTCCCGCTTTCGAACGAGGAAAAAAGCATTCTTAAAAATCAGCCCTATGGCATGATTCAGATTAACAGCAGGGGTAAAACCTATTACGCATGGTGTCAGGATATTAAAGTAAACGACACAACAGGACTAACCGATTTTAAATTAATAACGAAGCAGAATGCAGGGAATTGAATTTATACCTAATCAACCTATTGTATTTGAAGATTCGCTTGATGAATGCAACCGCTCATTAGCTCAATGCTATTGCCAGAAATTTCAACCGGGCGATTACCTTAAATTCCAGTTTAAGCAGCAGCCTTGCGGCAATGATTTAATATGTGATGGCAATTTTGAAGATGACAGTCAGAATGCAGGTGAGGTAATAGATAATGCCTGCTGGTTAGGCGATGGCAATGCAGGATATTACGGATGGCTGGTAGGAACACCTGGCGCAGCATGCCACACTCCCGGCAGTGCCGATGATTTAACAGCAGTATCGCCACCCTTTTCAGTAGGCGAATATTATAAGCTTACTTTTATAATTTCAGGCGTAACAGCCGGTGTATTAACCGTAAGCGCAGGCGATAAGGTTTTTGAATATGATACCAACGGAACAAAAACAATCTACTTTGAAGCCGACACCACAGCATTAATATTCAGTGCTGATACTGACTGGGATGGATGCATTACCGGTGTTGAATCTTATATGTTAAGCAACACTATTGATATTGTTCTGGCTAACCTTGATGGTAATTTAATTGCCAACCTTGTGCCTTTTGTAGATTACAAAAATGAGTTTATAACCGTAGTAGCCAAAATAGATGACATCACCGAGCAGGGTAGTGGCGATCCTCTGGCGTATGGCAAATACCAGGTTATCATTACCGACCCATGCAATGAAAATGAATTAACAAGTAATTGCATTGAATATGCTGCAGAACATGAATGCACCAAGCTTATTGAAGCCTATTGCGGATGTGAGGCGTATGGCTTTGACTTTTCAGGATCATTCACATTAGTGCAGCGCATCAGGTTAATTAAATTCAACAGCCGGTACCCGGCCAAGCAGGAAATATTTATTTCAAGTGCCGGTGATAAGCGCAGGATTTACAGCGAGCGCAATAAGTTTAAAGTAGTTAAAACAGATTACATTGATGAGCCTGCACATGATGCGCTTTCGCTGCAGCTTATTTGTGATGTGCTGACCTTTGATGGTGTTAAATATTTTTATTCTGAAAGCGAATTTAAACCGAAATGGGATGCCGATGGTGAGTTTAATTTAGCCACAGCACAATTTGAAATTGAAAAGCATTTAGGCGCTGTTATTTATAACACCAATTGCGGTAATTGTGATACCGATGTGGTGTTCCGGCATCGCTGTGTATTGTTTGGATGGGCTGTAAATGGCAGCTACTATAAAGAGATTCACCAGTTTCAGGGTCCCTGGGATGTGGGCGCTGATATTGAATTTACCATACAGTATGCATTGGTTAATGGTGTTGATGTATTGGGTTATTCGCCACAGCTAACGCTTACGCAGCCTTCATCCGGTGTTTATGTGCCTGATTTAGTAATTGATGATGTGCATAATGATAATGCATATGTAGGCTATGGCACAACGCCTAACACTATTGTTCAGAATGTAACCGATTGGGTTAATGGATTAATCAATAATGCTACGCTTCTTAATCAATAATGCTACGCTTAAATTCCTTGACAACATGAGCGCAGTAGAAAAGAGTAAGACCATGACATTTGATATTTTAATAACAAAGGTATTCGGAATTGGTGGTGTATTTCAGGACCGCTTTAAATACACCCATGAAGGAATGTATGCAGAACATGCTTACACCAATATTGATGATCCATTTCCTGATGCAATAGTACCATGGACACAATGCGAAGATATATAAGCCAATGCCCTGAGATATTAAGAATGATAAAGCGCGAACATACACATGCACCGGCAAAGGATATTCTTGACCTCACCATTGGCAATGCCAGGGTGTTTAAAGAAATAGCATCAGCCATTAAAAGCATTTGCCCATGTAATGTTTATGCAATGGGCAGCAGGGTAAAAGGTAATTTCAATACCGACAGCGATTTTGATGTGATTGTGTATTGCGATGAAAAATATAAAAGTGTGATTAATAACATACCGTTTACACACAATGTTGATATACACTTCACCAATAAATTAAGAACTGATTTAATAGAAATATGACACAGGGAATCTTAATAATGGCTTTAGGCCACAATAATTATGGCCGCATGGCTTTAAACCTTGCAGCATCCATCAGGCACTTAGACAAGCGCGTACCTATACACCTTGTTTACACACCTTCGGCAGTGGTTAATGTAGAAAAGTATTTTCACTTATTCACTACCACGCAGGTATGCCCGCCTGAGTATTACAGCTATAAAGGCGGCACCGCTTACATTAAGGCAAAGGTGCATATTTATGATCTATCGCCTTATGACCAAACCTTGTTTTTGGATGCTGACACTATCTGGCTGCCATGTAACCGCAAGGCCACTGAGGTAATAGACGAATTAAAAGGGATCCCTTTCGCAATTGCCAATAAAGGTTTCTTTGATTTTGAGCATTCACCACCCGATCCATCATATAGCCAATGGGTGGCAATGGAAGAAGTAAGAGCAGCTTATAATTTTAAATCAGGTAAATATTACAGCCTGCACTCTGAGTTTATCTACTTTGAAAAATGCGAGGCTAACCAAGTGTATTGGGATAAAGTAAAATCAGTTTATCAAAATCCAATTGTAAGCCCGGTAACATTTGCAGGTGCCATACCTGATGAGGTGGCTTACAGCATAGCATCTATTTTGCTCAACCATTACCCGCACAAAGATAATTACCTGCCTGTTTACTGGCAGCCACGCGAAAAGAAGAAAACAGCATACGACAGAATACACGAACAATATTATTTAATGAGCATCGGTGGAAAGATGCTAACTGACAGCACTGTGCATGAGTACGACAGGCTGGCAAGGGCTTACGCAAGCAAAGAAAACATTGTCAATCCGTTTTTAGCTGAGAAAAATGCAAAGATGAATTGGCTCCCCGAACGTAAATTAATCTGATTAAAATGGCACTTATTATTGATGAGGCTTTTGTAAAGAAGTATGTAAAAGAAGGCGCTAAACATGGCGCTTACCAGCAAACCGTTGATATTATGAACCGCCTGCGCGGCCATGCATTAGGCGATAAGGATATATTAAACAAGCTGATTGATGATCGCAGGCCTTCCGAATTTCCTGAAACAAAGGATTACCGGGCTAAAATTGCCATCAATTACACAAAGGGAACATTCTCGCGGGTAATTACGGCATTGATGAAGATTCGTAAAAGCCCGGATTATTCCATCATGTATAAGCCCGACAGCCAAAGCAAAAAGGTAAAGCAGCCGGAAGAATCGCTTGAAACCTATTGCGAAAGAGAATTTCCTAAGCATAATTCAGTAACCAACTGGCTGTTTAATTACACATTGCGCAGGCTGATGTTTGACCCAAACGGGGTTTGTGTGGTTGCTCCTAATGCTTACCCGGCAAGCGATACCGAGCTTAAAAAGCCGGTGGCTAAAATCTACACATCTGATTTAATCATTGATTATGTAGAAGATGAATATTGCATCATTGAGAGTAATGAAAAATCAAGCTACACCGAAAATGGCCGCACCTTTACCGATGGTAAAATCATCCTTGTTATTACCAAAACAGAATACATAAAGCTGGAGCAGGTAAAATCTGATTTCAGCATGGTGGAAACACTACGATTTCCGCACAACATCGGTAAGATGCCTGCATTCAGGATTAAAGGCGTATTAATTGATGATGTAGATGCATCATTAATTTATGAATCATTGGTGGATGCCATGCACCCGATGTTGGATGAAGCATACCGCGAATATTCAGATTTACAGGCAAGTGTTGTATTGAACATGCACCCGACACCCTGGAGCTGGCAGGCGCAGGAATGTACTGCATGTCATGGAACAGGAAGTGTAAAGCGAGGCGTAAAATGCAGCGAGTGTAAAGGCAAAGGAAGGCCAACAGCATCACCATTTGACCGGATTATATTAACACCTGCAGCACTCAATCAAAAGGATGCGCCTACACCGCCCGGTGGCTTTATTGAAAAGGACACCAATATTGTTGAGATTCAGGATAAGCGCATTGAAAAGCATTTATATGATGCTTTGGCTGCTGTAAATATGCAGAACTTAGCCGAAACACCTTTAAATCAATCAGGCAAGGCCAAAGAAGTGGACCGCGATGAGCAAATGGTGTTCACCAATGCAGTAGCTGAATTATTGGTTTGGATTGCTGACCAGGTGTATTATTTCATCAATGAGTGGCGTTATTCTATTGCCATACCTGACAAGGCTGAACGGTTAAAGCAATTGCCTATTATTGCAGTGCCTGACCGATTTGATTTACTCAACAGCGATTATTTAATTGATGAAATTGACCGCGCTAAAAAGGCAAGCATTAACCCGGTATTAACCACAGCCTTAGAAATGGAATATGCGGCCAAAGAATTTACACAGGATGACATGGTGCTAAAACAATTAAAATGTGTTTACATCCTTGACCCATTGCCGGGGCTTACCATTGATGAAAAAAGCAGCCTGTTAATGAATAAAGGTATCACACAAAAGGATTTTATTATATCTTCGAACATCCATGATTTTGTGAAGCGGGCATTTATAGATGATAAAGAATTCGACCTTAAAAAATATCCTGAGCAGAAAAAAGTTATTGATACTTATGCATCAGAAAAGGAAAAAGAAAACAGCGCAGCAGCCAAAGTAATGCAGCAATTACAGCAGCATGAGCCACCACCTAATGAACCACCGGCACAATGATAGAATTTCAAAACTTGGTATTCTTTGAATCTTTAGAAAAGTTTAAAGATTACTACCTGCCATTGTATAATGCCGACAGGCGCGAACGGCATTTGCCCGAAGTAAAAGATGAGCAGGAAATAATTGATTTGTATTTAGACAAGCTGAACGAGTGGAAAAAACAAACAAAATAATTAATGATATTACCGTTCAGATTGAGCAGTCAATTAATGGTTTTGATGAAGCTACTCCTGCCATTCAAAAGCGCATTTATAACAAAATTCAATTGCTGCTTAAGGACCTTGTTATTAAAGACGGCAAGCTGGTTAATTCTGTCAATAACATTAAATCCATCAGCAGGCTAAAAAACGAAATACACAACATTGTTCTGGATGACAGGTATATTAATTCAGTAACCGAATTTACAAAAGGCTTTGAAGCGGTAAGCACCTTGCAATATGGCTACTTTAAGGCATTAGAAAAGGATTTCACACCGGTTAAGGTGTTGGATGCCATCAAGAATGATGCCGTAAAGGCTACAGTGGAATCACTCACAGAGGCAGGTATATCAGCCAATGTAACCGAGCCTGTAATGAATATACTACGCACCAACATCACCACAGGCGGCAGCTTTAGCGAACTGTCAGAGCAATTGCGTAAATTCATTTTAACTGATGAAGAAAACTTAGGTGCATTGCAGCGATACACCAAGCAGATAACCACAGATGCACTCAATCAATACAGTGCAACCTATAATCATGTGGTTGCTGAAGATTTGGGCTTAGAGTGGTATCAATATGTAGGCAGTAATTTAACCACCACCCGCGAGTTCTGTAAGTATTTAACACAAAAAAGGTGGGTGCATAAATCAGAATTAAACGACATTATAAAAGGCCATATTGATAACCATAATGTAAAAATCAATAGTAAAACAGGTGTTTGGTATGGCGGCATTCCCGGCACTAATGCAACTAATTTACCTGTAAACAGGGGCGGTTATAATTGCGGGCATCAGCTTTACCCGACTTCTGATGTGCTGGTTCCTGATGATGTGAAAAGAAAAATTAAGGTTTCCGCTTAGAGTTAATCCATATACGCAGGCAACTTCCAAGAATTACAAGCACAATAACAGCTATGATGTGAAGTATTGTCAAACTTTATCCCTCAATGGTTTGTATTGATTTGATACCTCAATAAGATATTTACCTAAAATAGCGGCATCCTCAAAACTTATAACAGCCTCTAATTTTGTAATGTCATTTTCAGATAAATTCAATTCCTCTGCAGCTCCTTTTTTCTGGTACTTATTA
>JBGARN010000142.1:0-8305 GCA_044230205.1 Bacteroidia bacterium | reverse complement strand
TTATGTTCCAACATTTGATTTCAGCAATACAGGTTCTGTTGCCATTACCTCTGCTGATTTTAATTATGCTTTAAATGGCGGAACATCAGCATCATACACATGGAACGGGTCATTAGCTCCAGGTGGTTCTACACCAGTTTCCCTGCCTGCTGTTACACTTCCAGGTAACGGTGCCAATAACCTGAATATTTCTATTGCACAAGTAAATGGTCAGCCTGATTTTCAGGCAGGAAATAATTCTAACAATTTACTGATACCTACAGCATTAACATCTACTGTTAGTCCATTATTGCAAAATTATGCATCTACTACATTCCCACCTGCTGATTGGAATCTTACCAGCCCATCTGGTTTAAATTGGATAAGATCTACAGCTAATAGCGGATCAGCAAAATGCGATTTTTACACAAATGCAGCAGGTACTGAGTCGAATATGATTACTCCTAAAACTGATTTAACAGCTACAGGAGGACAAACCCAGGCTACCCTTGAATTTGATTTAGCTTACCGTCAGTATTCAGCTGCTTATACAGATGAATTACATGTATATGTATCAACTGATTGCGGTGCTACATGGAGCCAGGCATGGTCACAAGCCGGTGCTCAGCTTGCATCTGTAACCGGATATACTACCTCGGCATTTACTCCAACGACTTCACAATGGAAACATGTTTCGATTGATATGACAACTTATTTAAACAATACTGATGTATTGGTTAATTTCCAGGGAATTAGCGACTACGGTAACAACCTGTATGTTGATAATGTTAACTTACACTTAGGAGCACCTACCGGCATTGTCGATTTGAGTTCAGGTGAGTATTTGAAAATGTATCCAAATCCATCTAAAGGTATCATCAATGTAGATGCAAAATATTCTACATCAAAATCACTTAATGTAACTGTAACAGATATGTTGGGTAACGTAGTTTATACTAACCAGTTGGCAAAATCATCGGCTCAGCATTTTATCATTGACCTTACAAATCAGGCCAACGGAACTTATTTTGTAAAGTTTGAAAATGAAGTTGGCAGCGATGTTCAAAAAATAAATATTTGGCAGCGATGTTCAAAAAATAAATATTCTTAAATAATTTATTCAGGATATTTTAAATTAAAAGGCAGTTAATCCAGTTAACTGCCTTTTTCTTTTCTGTCAAAATTCACGTGACAAACATATCTGAATGGAAAACAAATTTAAATTTGACCAATATTAACAAGCATTCAAATGATGAAAACTAATTTTATAAAATTCTATTTAATTGCATTTGTAGTATTAGTAGGTACAACTAATGTATTCAGCCAGGACAAGGCACGTACATTACCCTCCATTAAGCTTAAAACGCTTGATGGTAAAATCGTAAGTTCAGATGACTTTAATAATGATGGCAAGCCCATAATTATTGACTTTTGGGCCACCTGGTGCAAGCCTTGTGTTAATGAATTAAATACAATACAAGAAGTATATGCCGACTGGCAAAAAGAAACCGGTGTAAAATTGATTGCTATATCAATTGATGATGCTCGCACCATCTCTTCGGTTGCACCATTTGTAAATGGCAAAAACTGGGAATATGAAATTTACCTTGATCCTAATAGCGACTTCAAAAGAGCCATGAATGTTAACATGGTGCCGCAAACTTTTATATTGAATGGTAATAAAGAGATTGTCTCACAGCACAATTCATTCACTCCAGGTGATGAGGATAAGATTTATGAAGAAGTGAAAAAGGCTGCAGGCCTCAATTAATTGGTTTAGCAAATTCGCATTATTTCCTTTTCTTTCGTTGAAATTTTGTACCCTTTATTACAACACAAACATATTTAATGAAACTACTCCCTTTTTCGGCTAAAGGTTCTCTTATTGGTGTTCTATTAGTTTTTATTGCTACAACTGCTACACTTGGTCAGTTAAGTTTACCAAACGGTGTTTCAGGTTCGTTCCAGATGGATGTGCAGTCCTACAAAGAAGACTCTCTTATAGGAGCCCCTGATGTTCCAGAAAATATAGGAACCAATGGTTACCTGGATTTAAAGTTTTTCAGTGGTTCATTTTATGCAGGTTTAAGATATGAAGCCTATTTAAATGCATTGCAAGGTTATGACCCTGAAGGCAGGTATAAGGGTACAGGAATTACAAATCGTTTTGCAGGTTATGTTTATAAAGAACTGGAAATAACAGCAGGTAATTTTTATGAGCAGTTTGGAAGTGGCCTTATATTCAGAAGTTACTACGATTACGATTTAGGCTATGATAATGCTATGGATGGTTTGCGCTTAAAATATAGTAACAGTGGTATTTACCTCAAAGGATTTATTGCGCGACAGCGTGCGTTCTTTGATTATGGTCCAGGCATTGTTCGTGGTATAGATGGTGAAGTTCATTTGAGCGAATTATTTCAATCATCAAACTGGGGAAAAGCGAATGTAATTTTAGGTGGAAGCTTTGTGAGCAAGTTTCAGGAAAAGGATCAATCATCAACTATTAAGCAACCCGAAAATGTAGGAGCATCGGCTGGAAGAATTAATTTTATTTACGGTCCATTCAGCCTATACACCGAATATGCTTATAAGATAAACGATCCCAATAAAGTAAATGGTGAAATATTCAAGCCGGGTCAGGCATTGTATATAACTGCAAATTATTCTAGAAAGGGTTTAGGTGTTAATGCATCGTTTAAGCGCATAGATAATATGAATTACAGAAGTGACCGTAATGCAACCGGAAATGTACTTAACCTGAATTACCTACCCGCAATTTCAAAAAATCAGTCATACCGACTTGCTACACTTTATCCTTACGCAACCCAGCCAAACGGAGAAATTGGATTTATGGGCGAGATATTTTACACGTTTAAACCTAAATCTAAATTGGGAGGTGAATATGGTACTTCTATCAGCTTAAATGGATCTCATATTAACAATATTGATATTCAGCCAACAGGTGATGAGTACGGATATAATTCTGATTTTTTCAAAATAGGCGATCCGCTTTTCTTTCAGGATATTAATGTGGAGGT
Organism: Bacteroidia bacterium; assembly: GCA_044230205.1. Classification (GTDB taxonomy): domain Bacteria; phylum Bacteroidota; class Bacteroidia; order AKYH767-A; family OLB10; genus JAEUTH01. Next base: position 5,285 of record JBGARN010000142.1, on the reverse strand, counting down.
AACAAAGAAAATTAGTAAAGACCTTAAACTGATAGCTACTTACATCAACCAAATTTATAATGAAGAAGTATTAGCAGGGCACCCCGATTCCCCCATGGTATATGCCAATATTGGAGTTTTGGATATCACTTATAAATTTTCAAAGACCAATAGTTTACGGATGGAGTTTCAGCATTTGTGGGCTAAAGAGGATAGAGGCAATTGGGCATTTGTATTAGCGGAATACTCTATTGCACCCAACTGGAGTTTTAATGCCTATGATGAATATAATTACGGAAATAATACCGAAAGCTTAAGAATTCACTATTTCAGTGGAGGTATTGTTTACACCCGAAATGCAGCCCGAATAGCATTAGGTTACGGTAAACAGCGCTCGGGTTTGTTATGTGTTGGAGGAGTTTGCCGGCAGGTGCCGGCCTCAAACGGTTTTACATTTAGTGTATCAACCAGTTTTTGATTTATTAAATTTGACATGAATTAATTTCAAATTAAAATGCAAAAGTTCATTTATCAATTTCACCTGTATTCGACAATTATAGTCGCAATATTTTTATTCGCTTCGTGCGATTATATATCACCACCCTATACGCAAGATGTTGCTACTGTAGTTACAAAAAAGAAAGTATTGCTTGAAGATTATACGGGTCATACTTGTCCCAATTGTCCGGCTGCAGCAAAAGTAGCAGATACAATTGCCCGGTATTTGTACAAAGATCAGGTGGTAGTTATGGCTATTCATTGCGGACCTTTTGCCACAGTGTATCCCGGTGCATTTTATTATGATTTTAAAACTACAGAAGGAACTGAAATTGATAATTATTTTGGGCTTTCAACAAGTGGATTGCCCAAGGGCATGATTAACCGCGCAGGCTATCCAAATTTAACTCATAAAAAAACACCATCATCATGGATAAATGATGTTTATACTGAATTGCTCAAACCGGTAACTGCTGAAATTTCAATTACCAATATTTATAATCAGGCCAATAACTCAGTAACATCTACTGTTAATTCAAAGTTTCTTGGCGACTTAAGTGGTAAATATTATCTAGTAGTCAACTATGTGGAAGACAGTATAATTCAACCTCAATCAACCATCGGAAATGGTGTTATTAGCGATTATGTCCATATGCATGTTTTACGAGGTTCTTTTAATGGCAGTTGGGGAGAACAAATTGCTTTGGATCCAATTAAAGATCAGGAAAGTTCAAAACAATATTCTACGACATTAAAATCAGATGCAGTTGCAAAAAACTGCAGGGTTATAGCTTATATATATAACTTCGATACCAAGGAAGTTATTCAGGCTGAAGAGAAGCAAGTTCAATAACGTTATTAAACTTTATGAGCATAAGATGGTTTTAAATAATTGAAACCATCTTTTTTATTTCTGATATTAAATTATAGCAGGTGAAACATAAGATAGTTATAGGAATTACAGGTGCAAGTGGCAGCATTTATGCTAAAGTGCTTTTGGAAAAACTAGTACAGCTTAACGATCAGATTGATGATGCAGGTGTGGTTTTTTCAACCAATGCTTATGAAGTATGGAAATACGAAATAGGTAATACCGATTATCTTAAACTGCCATTTAAAAAATACGAACCTTCTGATTTTTATGCCCCGTTTGCCAGTGGTTCGGCAAAGTATACAACCATGATTATTTGCCCATGTAGTATGGGCACACTTGCACGGATTGCAACCGGTGTTTCAAATGACTTAATTACCCGTGCAGCAGATGTTGTCCTTAAAGAAAGACGAAAACTTATCCTGGTTACTCGTGATACCCCGCTTAGCCTGATACATATTAATAATATGAAAACAGTAACTGAGACAGGGGGGATAATTTGCCCTGCTTCGCCATCTTTTTATTCAAAACCTCAAACTCTTGACCAATTAGCCGCAACAGTTATTGATAGAGTACTTGACCTGGCAGGATTGAATATTAGTACTTTCCGCTGGAATCAAAATCAATAAGAATTATTACTCAATAAAAGACATAACTTTTTCAACGTTAAATTGTTTAAAGTATTTGCTAACATTTACAATTTTCCATTTGCATAATACGTTATTGATTCACTACTTTTATGTTTAATTAAACCCCTGAGTATATGTTTGAGTATACCAAAGAGATTCTTTTAAAAGTCAGTTTTGATAAGAAACTTTTCAGAAAAGAATTAATTAAAGCAGCCAGGTGGCTTAAGCCTGATGAAAAAAAGTTGTTGATGATGTGGGCAATTGCCAATTTCGGACACCAGTACATGGACATTATCCATGAGGTGTCTAAGAAATTTGCTTAATAAATTCCAGGTTTCGTTTAAGCCCTTTATATCCAGCTCGCTTTACTGCTGAATTTTTAAAATATTTCCTGAAAACTTCTTCCGTTATTTCATGCCACTCCTGACCGGTCATTTCCATTAATTCTGCTGGAGGATTAAAATCTGTTGTTTGATGTGGTTTTGCAAATCGGGTCCATGGACATACTTCCTGGCATATGTCACAGCCAAATACCCAGTTTTCAAATTTGCCTTTTTGTTCAACGGGAATTGCATCCTTCAGTTCAATGGTAAAATATGAAATACACCTGCTGCCATCTACAACATAAGGTTGAATTATAGCTCCGGTTGGGCATGCTTCCATGCAGCGTTTACATGTTCCGCAATAATTCTGTATTGATGTGTCGTAGTCCAATTCAATATCAACTATTAATTCGGCTATAAAAAAGTAAGAGCCTGCTTTCGGATGTATCAAATTGGCATTTTTACCAATCCATCCCAAACCACTTTTTTTTGCCCATGCCCGGTCAAGTACCGGTGCCGAATCAACAAACGCTCTGCCGTTTATATTACCAATCTCTTCACGGATATAATCAAGCAGCGTTGCAAGTTTTTCTTTTATCACAAAATGATAGTCTTTACCATAAGCATAGCGTGAAATTTTAGGAGCATCATTATCCAATTGCTTTGTATCAGGATAATAGTTTAGCAATAGAGAAATAACACTTTTGGCCCCATCAACTAATAAGCGTGGATCTAATCGCTTATCAAAATAATTTTCCATATAAGACATCTGGCCATGCATTCTCTTGCTTAGCCATCTTTCTAAGGGTTTAGCCTCTTCTTCTAAAAATGCTGCGCGCGAAATGCCACATTGCAAAAAGCCAAGCTGCATTGCTTTTTGACGAATTAATAAACTGTTCGTTTTTGTGGACATCGTTAATAAAAAACAAATTAACCAATTAATAGAATAGTCTTAAATGGTAATTTAAGTTGGTTCAAATTAGTTTAAGAAAGCAACAAATTGAAATTCAGCTTAAAGAAATCTTTTAATAGATGTAAAATACAGTGATTTATTATGATATCTTTGTGATATCATTTTAATACTAATTAATAAATTTAAAACAATGACACCGGAAAAAATTTATAAGCCAGTTACAGGTTATGTAATGCTTGTGATAAATCTATTATTTATGGCTATTGCCATCTTTGGAGGAATTAATAATAACCCGTTAATCATAATTCCGGCAACGCTTGGAATCGTGTTTGTTTCGCCAGGATTTTTTATCAATAATCCAAATGAATCAAAAGTGCTTACGCTTTTTGGAACCTATGTGGGAACAGCAAAAATGAATGGATTCTTTTGGGCTAATCCATTTTTCAAAAAGCAGCATGTATCGCTGCGCATGCGTAATTTGAATGGTCAGACTTTAAAAGTGAATGATAAATTAGGCAACCCGATTGAGATTGCGGCAGTAATAGTATGGCAGGTTGAAGAAACTGCTAAAGCTGTTTTTGAAGTTGATGATTATGCAAAATTTGTGAATGTACAAAGCGAAGCTGCCGTTCGTCATCTTGCCAATACTTGTCCTTATGATAATTTTGAAGATAGCGAAGCTACAATTACCTTGCGAGGCGGAAGCGACCAGGTTAATGAAATGCTGCGCAATGAATTGGACGAGCGATTAAGTAAAGCAGGAATAAAAATTGTTGAAGCCCGAATTAGCCACTTAGCTTATGCTCCCGAAATTGCAGGAGCAATGCTGCAACGTCAGCAGGCCACTGCAATAGTAGCTGCCCGTCATCAGATAGTTGAAGGGGCAGTGAGCATGGTTGAAATGGCATTAAATAAATTATCAGAGCGCGAAGTTGTTACACTTGATGAAGAACGAAAAGCATCAATGGTTAGCAACCTTCTGGTAGTGTTGTGTGGCGATAGAAATGTAAGCCCGGTGGTTAATACCGGAACACTTTATAATTAAAATTTCAGGGCTAATAATGACAATATAAGATTCAAGCTTAAAACAATAATGGCGGATAAGAAAGCTATAGTACTTCGTATTAATCCTGAAATTAGTAAGCTCCTAGAAAAGTGGGCAGCAGATGAATTCAGAAGTTTAAACGGGCAAATTGAGTATTTGCTTCAGCAAGCTTTATTAGATTCCGGTAGGTTAAAAAAGAAATAATTTATGTTTTGATGGGATCACTTCAATTTGATGAAAAGCAGGAATTCAGAAAAAAATGGTTTTGGATTGCTTTGCTATCAATAATAACGGTATTTGTTCCAATAGCTATTCTTTCAGCAGGAAAAGCAAATTGGGAAGTGGAGGAAACCGGCAATCTGATAGGATTGGGTATTGCCGGTTTAGTAATATTGTTTGTTTTATTGTTGATGTATTTCTGCAATCTAAATGTCAGTATAGATGAGTACGAATTGGCATATAAGTTTTCCCCATTCCATTTTTCACGACATAAAATTTATTGGGATGATGTGGCAGAGGCTTCAGTAATTAAATATAACCCATTACTTGATTTTGGAGGTTGGGGACTACGATATAGCTTTAGACATGGTAAAGCATACAATGTATGGGGTAACATGGGATTAAGAATAAAACTCAATAATGGAAAACGTATAACTTTTGGCACACAAAAGCCTAATGAACTTGCTGCAGTTATACAGGAGCTATATAAACGCAAGCGAATAAAACCTTTGAATTAAATTGATAAGAAGGTGTTTTTTCGTTTGAATATTGTGGTTGAATTAGCTTACTTAGCCATCCTTTTTATTAATGGTTACATTACAACGAAAAACCGAAATTTAATTACTTTCACTTGCCATTTTGCCTTTTACGATTATGGAAGAAACAACTTATACCGGAGCAAAAACCCAGGAGAATTCTAAGCGAACTGTATTCATAGTAATTATATTGATTTTACTGGCTACTAACAGTTTGCTGTTATGGCAGTATTTTGATAAGAAGCAGCACCTGGCCGAAGTAAGTAAGTCAC
>JBGARN010000141.1:0-8370 GCA_044230205.1 Bacteroidia bacterium | reverse complement strand
GATTACTCGTTGGCGGTTCTTCAGGAACGTTGTCGTTTGTAACTTTTAACCGGCCAACGGGCTCAGCTTCATCAGGAATACTAAGAGTAAGAGATAATGGGTCATCGGTTGGACTTTTTGGACTGTTAACTGATACTTACCAAATGACTGTTTATGGTAATGCACTGGCATCCGGTGGCACATGGACAAATTCAGATAAAAGAATAAAGCGAGATATCAAACCGCTTGATAATGCAATGGAGCGCCTGATGAAACTCAATCCCAAATCCTATTATTTTGATACTGAAAACAGGGAATACAAATTTTTAAATCTTCCAGATGATTTGCAGTTTGGTTTAATAGCACAGGAAGTAAAAGAGGTATTTCCGAATATCGTTCAAGAAAATAATTTTCCGGATGAAGGAGGTAATCAAAGAAAAAATTCCATTTATAGTATGAACTATGTTGAGCTTATTCCTGTACTGATTAAAGGTATGCAGGAGCAACAGCAACAGATAGAAAATAAGGATGCAATTATTCAAAGTTTACAAAATGCAGTCAGTATTTTGCAAACACGCCTTGATAATTTTGAAACCGACTTATCAAAATGTTGCTCAAATAATGTAACGGGAAAATCAACCACTGAATTAACTAATTATGCTGATGCACAATTACCGAAGCTCGAGCAAAACACGCCAAATCCATTTACTGAAAATACAGTTATCAGGTATTACATTCCAACAAAAACTGTTAATGCAATCATCAATATTTACTCAACAAGTAATGAATTGCTGAAATCAATTCCAATAATATCAAAAGGTTTCGGACAGATAGAAATTTCTGGTAGAACATTTGCAGCCGGAAATTATACCTATTCGCTTTTCATTGATAACAATTTAATCGAAAGTAAAACAATGGTCTTAACCAAATAACCATTTTTCAGAGTTCAGCATTTTTGATCGTCACATATTTATGGTATTGAGAACAAGCGCATAGTCATACATATTTGTATTGTCATTACTAACATTTTATCAGTTAAATCAAAAGTGCCATTCAGATGAAAAAATTAAGCTATGCATTTGCAGTAGCCTTTACTGTAGCAACAATTCTTCTTTTAAATCAAGAATCATTTTCACAAACCAATACTTTTCCTGCAACCGGTAGTGCAGGCATTGGAACTACTTCACCAGATGCATCAGCTATATTAGATGTAGTTTCAACATCAAAAGGAATGCTTGTGCCAAGAATGAACAAAACGCAACGAGATGCAATACCAGCCCCTGCTACCGGGTTGCTCATTTTTCAAACAACCAATACTCCGGGCTTTTACTATTTCAACGGAACCGCATGGACAGCTTTAAAACCTTTATCACTTAGCAAAACCCTTAACAACTTAACAGCACCTACTGCTGTTAACGTTGAAATATTACCGGGTTCAGATAACTCAATAAACCTTGGTTCATCAACAAATTCGTGGAAAGATATTTTCTTAGATGGAGCATTGTTTCTTGGTGGCAATAAATTTATTTCCACCAGCGTAACTAACAGTATGTTTATAGGTAATACCGGTAACACTGCAAATACTGGTGTAAAAAATACTGCAACAGGTTTTGATGCCATGCGTTTTAATAATTCAGGTGCTTTTAATGTCGCTAATGGATTCTCTGCATTACGCGCCAATACCACAGGAACAAATAATACAGCAATTGGAGCAAACGCGTTGCTCTTAAATACAACAGGAAGTCAGAATACAGCTGCAGGTACTGCTACGCTGGCTGCAAATACCACAGGTAGCGGGAATTCTGCATTCGGATTTGAAGCCCTATTGTCTAACATAAGTGGCAATAACAATACAGCATTAGGACCTGATGTTTTGATTACAAACACTACGGGCTCAGAAAATGTTGGTGTGGGTTCCGGGGCACTATATAATAACAATGCATCGAGAAATACTTCAGTGGGATCACAATCACTATACGCAAACACTACGGGCAGCAGTAACACAGCTGTTGGCCATGCATCATTATTTTCAAACACATCCGGACCGCAGAATACTGGTGTGGGCGATTCGTCACTTTTTTCAAATACCACAGGTTCAAATAATACTGCTGTGGGTTACAATGCTTTACTCTCCAATACTACAGGAATATTAAATACTGCTTTAGGAGCTCTCTCTCTTCAGTTCAGCACAACAGGAATTCAGAATACAGCTGCCGGAGCAACTGCGCTTTATAAGAACACTACTGGTAATGCAAACACGGCATTGGGTGATGCAGCAATGTTTTCAAATACCAAGGGAGGCTGGAATACTGCATTAGGAGCTTTTAGCCTCAATCAGAATGACAGTGGTTTTAATAATGTAGCAGCAGGAGTGAATGTGATGGAATACAATAAATCAGGAAATTCCAATACGTCTTCAGGCAGTTTTTCTATGAGGTATAATTCTACAGGCAACTACAATGTGGCAGCAGGTTACTATGCATTAAATGCGAATTTTTCCGGTCACGGTAACATTGCTATTGGGGCTAATGCTATGTCAAATTCTTATTACAGTTCATACAATATAGCAATTGGCGACTCTTCCATGTACTACTATAACAGTAGCCTCCAGGGCAATGCTTTGGTAGCATTGGGTTACAGAACACTGATGAATAATGATGATGGCTACTTTAATACTGCTTTAGGTTCTGATGTACTAAGAAATAATTCTTCGGGATCACAGAATACCGGAACCGGAACAGATGCATTACTTAATAACGATAATGGTCATAATAATACAGCTACCGGATATGGTGCATTAGGTTCAAATGCTGATGGCAGCAACAATGCAGCATTCGGTGCACAATCACTTATAAACAGCACCGGAGAAAATAATACTGCATGCGGTTACAATGCGCTGGTTTTTAACAGCACAGGGAATAACAATACAGCACTGGGCAATAGTGCACTCAGGCTGAATACTACAGGAAATCATAATCTCGCTCTTGGTGATAGTGCTGATGTTGGCAGCAGCAACCTTACGAATGCAACAGCAATTGGATCGCATGCACAGGTTTTCGGAAGTAATAGTATTGTGCTTGGAAGTGTTTCAGGATTTAATGGTGCAACCAGTAGTGTAAATGTTGGTGTAGGCGCATTGGCACCTGCCAGGCGTTTGCATGTGCGTGTGAATGGTTCTGCAGGCTTTGCTTCGAACTCAGGAACAGGAATTTTACTGGACGATAATACAAGTACCTATATCAGCATTCTGACACCTAATGCATCTCAAAACGGAATTTTGTTTGGCAATGCCAATAGTAACCAGGGAGGCGCTATTATTTTTAATAATGCTGCCAACCTGGATGGATTACAATTAAATGCTGGTGGAGTTACACGTATGAGTATTACCAGTGGCGGGAATGTTGGCCTGGGGTTAAATGCACCTTCTTTCCAATTGCAGTTAAGCACCAACTCTGCTGCCAAACCTGTTTCATCATCATGGACAGTAGCCAGTGATGCACGATTGAAAAAAGATGTAAAAGATTTTAATGACGGATTGGATGTTCTCAATAAAATTCATCCCGTGTGGTTCAACTACACCGGTGCAGCCGGAATGCCAACTGATGAACGTGGGGTGGGAACTCTTGCACAGGAATTGCAACAGGTTGCGCCATACATGGTGAAACAATGGACCTACACGGATACTTCAGGAGTTAAGCAAAATTATCTTGGAGTAGATTATGGCGCTATGGATTTCATCCTCATTAACAGCATCAAAGAACAACAGAAAAAAATGGAAGAAAAAGATGAGTTAATCGATATTTTACAGTCTGCTATAAGTAGTTTGCAAAATGAGAACATTACTGTTAAAGCGAGATTAGAAAATATCGAAAATGCACTGATGCACTGTTGCTCAAACTATGAAACAGTTAAATCTGCAACTCAAACTTCTAATATGCTGGTTACTGATTTACCAAAACTGGAGCAAAACTCTCCAAATCCTTTTAATGAAAATACAATTATAAAATTCTACATACCAGGCTATGCAACAAGTGCATCCATAAAAGTTTACTCTGCTAACAACTCCGAATTAATAGCTATAACAATTAATTCAACCGGATTTGGTCAAACTGAAATTTCAGGAAAATCATTAGCAGCGGGCACTTACACCTACTCACTTTTGGTTAATGGAAAAATTGCAGATACAAAGCAGATGGTATTAACCAAATAAAAAATGGTTGATTAAACTCATGCAGTGCTTACCTGCTTAAACTGTATCTCATACAAATTTTTATAGATACCATTCTTTGAAAGCAGTTCAGCGTGTGATCCTTGTTCACAAATTTGTCCATGCTCAAGCACCAGGATAATGTCGGCTTTCTGAATAGTGGATAAACGATGAGCAATTACAATGGATGTACGATTGCTTGTAATTTTTTCTGTTGCTTCAGTAATCATTTCTTCTGATTCAGTATCCAGTGACGAAGTAGCTTCATCAAGAATTAAAATTTTGGGCTGATATACATAAGCCCGAATAAAAGCCAGCAACTGCCGCTGCCCAACAGACAGCATAACGCCTCTTTCCTGAACATTATAATTATAAGTTCCGGGCAATCTTTCTATAAACCGGTGCGCTCCAACCTTTTCTGCAGCTTCGGTTATTGCTGTAATATCAATTTCAGGATTATTCAATGAAATATTATTGGCAATGCTATCGCTGAATAAAAAGACATCCTGCTGAACAAGACCAACTGCCTTGCGTAATTCACTCAATTCAAAATCTTTGATATTAATGCCATCAAGGTAAATAGCGCCCTTCTGAATTTCGTAAAAACGATTCAGAAGGTTAATAATTGATGTTTTTCCGGCACCTGTAGGGCCAACCAATGCCAGCATTTGCCCCGGTTTTACATCAAAGCTAACATCTCTCAACACCCAGTTTTCATCGTTATAAGCAAACCAAACATTTTCAAAACGTACATGCCCTTTAATACTTTCTGTATTAAGTACTCCTGTGTTTGCACTATCGCTTTTCTCATCAAGCAATTTTAAAATCCGTTCAGAGCTTACCATACCCATTTGAAGCGTGTTAAACTTGTCTGCTAATTCGCGTATTGGCCTGAAAAGCATGTTAACATACTGGATAAACGCAACTACAAGCCCAAAGGTAACTTCACCGCGTAAAGTTGCAGGCGCGCCATACCATACCAGCAAACCAATTGCAATTGCAGATAAAATTTCAACTACAGGAAAAAATATGCTGTAATACCAAACCGAACGTATGTTTGCATCACGATGCTGCCTGTTGATTTTTTCAAAACGCTTCATCTCTTCTTCTTCACGGTTAAAAATCTGTACAATTCTGATTCCGGTAATGTGTTCCTGAACAAAACTGTTAAGGGCTGCTACAGCATTACGCACATCATTAAAGGTGGCTTTTATTTTTTTCTGAAATATACGTGTTGCTATTACCAATAGTGGAATAACAGCAAGAGAAATAAAGCTTAGCTCAACATCAAGATAAAACATAAACGCAATGATTCCGGCCATTTGAAGAATGTCAGAAATAATAACCAAAAGTCCGTCTGAAAAAATATCGGCTATGGTTTCCATGTCATTAATTAACCTGGTTACCACTATGCCAATAGGTGTTTTATCAAAATACTTTAGGTTAAAACGCGAAACATGTGCAAACAGCTTGTTTCGCAAATCGCGTATAACATTTTGTCCGAGCACATTGGTATAGTAAGAGAATAAAAATTGAAGTGCCGATTGAAAAAGAAGCAGCACCAGCATCAACAGAGTAAAGTTGAGCAGGTTGTGTTTATCACCTGTTGCAATAAAGTTATCTATTGTATACTGTGTTACTGCAGGCCTTAATGGTGAGACTATAGCAAGAAATATTGTGAGTGCTACTGTTGCATTAAAAACATTCCGGTGAGGTTTTACGAAAGCAAATATTTTCTTGAAAAGTTGGTAATCAAACGCCTTACCGCTTGCGCTCATAATCTATCAGAATTAATATTTTCAATTGCTTAAAAGCCCGAATCTAAAGTTTTTATTTCTATTCTGTTTGTTGGAAACCAATAATCAAACTTAAGCAATGCCACACTATTACATGCGATAAAGGTTAATTCGGTATTGCTCCAAGCTTTTGGCATTACAAAAAACAGCTAAGCGAAACTAATGTTTAGTTCCGGAAGCTTTCACTTTTATAAATTTCATGTAATTTCTCCTCCAGCCGCAGAATTCTTGGGATTAGAACATGATCTTCAATTAATGCATGAATGGCAAGGTCATGTTCAAAAGTTTGTAATTGCGAAAGCAGGATGCGATATGGAGTTTGATTAGTTACCGGAGGATGGTATTGCATAATAGCATGCTGAACATTAGAAATATCCTTTTCGGTATCCTGATGGTGATCGATAAATGTCTGAACTGAAAATTTAGAAATAGCATTTAAATATTCTTCTGATGCAGCATTACTGTTTTCAACCTGTAACAGAATTTTAATGTAAGGTATAAGTTCAGCTTCTTCGGCATGTATGTGAGACGTTAATCCTTCTTTATAATCATTAAAAAAATTATTGAGGATATGTAACAATGGATGATTGTTGCTGTAATCCTTTAACAGGATATCAATACTTTGCTCTATTTCACATAATTTTTTTGTGAGATAATACTGATGAGTACGATGAATATAATCAAGTATGGTCTGCAATGAAAATTTACTGAACAGGTCTTCAGAGAATGCTTTTTCATCTTCGAATGCATGTATTAATGCATGTATAAAGTCAATATCAATATTAAGATTTTTCAACTCTGTGTATGAATAAAGCAAATTATAGCCGCCTTCAGCATAACGGGACAATACCTGGTTTTGTGCAAAGCTTGATTCCATTGATTCTTAATTTTTGCCAAATGTATAAAGTAAATTAGTTACATGATTTGAATGTTAGAAAATGACTGTCATTCTATATTATTTAACATTCAACATTTAAAAGTATGGTTTTCTGAAATTTCTAAAATGTATTTTAAAAACATCAATTCATTGATCCAATTAATTTTAAACATCTAAATTGTGCCTTTATTTAGTGAAATAAAAATAAGAACAAGCAGCAGTTACAATGCACAACTTGCACAATAAAAAATCGCCATTTTCCTTTTTGTATAAAAAAGCTGTTGCTGCTATTCTTGATGTACACCATGTTTATCAGTTTATCCTTCGCTTTTTCAGGGAAGCATTTTTGCCGCCTTATGAATTTAAAGAGTTAATAAGGCAATGCTACTATATTGGATATAAATCGGTAGGGCTAATAGCATTAACAGGATTTATTACAGGCATTGTTTTTACCAAGCAATCGCGTGCTCCTTTAGCTGACTTTGGTGCAACATCATGGCTGCCGTCTCTAATAGGCATAGCAATTATAAGAGCGCTCGCTCCATTAATAACTGCATTAATTTCAGCAGGTAAAATAGGTTCTAATATTGCAGCTGAACTTGGTTCAATGAAGGTTTCTGAACAGATAGATGCCATGGAAGTTTCAGGCACCAAACCATTTAAGTATCTTGTTGGAACAAGAGTTATTGCCACAACATTAATGGTTCCTGCATTAATGATGTATGCAGCATTTGTAGGAATGCTGGGTGCCTATCTTAACATACATGCCAATGAGCTTACAAGTTTTGAAGCATTTTTTACCAATGCCTTTAACCGGATTACCTTTCTTGACTTTTATGCATCTATGATTAAATCTACCGTATTCGGTTTCACGATAGGAATTACAGCATGCTATAAAGGATATTACACAACGCAAGGCACACAAGGCGTTGGTCGGGCTGCTAATGCTGCAGTGGTTATTTCCATGTTCCTTATATTTATTGAAGAAATGATTATTGTTCAAATTATAAATACGCTCCGCCCCTTGTAATGCGAAAAGCCCCTTTACATATTGAACGAGGAGAGCCAGTGATATCTATTAAAGGTCTGGAAAAATCATTTGGTGATTTAAATGTATTAAAGCAGCTGAATTTAGACTTATATAAGGGCGAGAATGTTGTTGTAATGGGACGATCAGCCAGCGGAAAATCTGTTCTCATAAAAATTATGGCCGGACTAATGTTCCCTGATAAAGGTATGGTATCTGTTCTTGGCAAAATTGTAGATGAACTTTCCTCTAAAGAACTTGATCAATTGCGATTAAAAATAGGGTTTTCATTCCAGGGCAGTGCTTTGTACGATAGTATGACGCTTAGAGAAAACCTGTCATTTCCGCTGTTACATAATAAAAGGAATTTAAGTAAGAACGAAGCTAATAAAGCAATTGAAAAAGTGCTTGATGATGTTGGATTGCTGCGGGCAATTGATCAGTTGCCTTCTGAACTTTCTGGTGGACAACGCAAACGTGCAGG
>JBGARN010000012.1:37862-52503 GCA_044230205.1 Bacteroidia bacterium | reverse complement strand
AAATTGAAGAATAAGAGCTATTTACTCCGCTACAAACTGCCTGCACCTGGTAATCATATGCGGTATTGGCTGTTAATCCCGAGACAGATTTCGAATTGGTGGTTGAGGTAGTTAGTGTCCATGCACCTGCCGGTGATACCCGGTATTGAACATTATAACTTGTTGCTCCTGATACAATACCCCAGTTTAATGTAGCTGCAGTTTGGGTAATTGATGTTGCCGATAAACTTGCAGGAGTACCACATGAACCACCAGTAACAGGAACACAACCTTGTGAACTTAATAATCCGATACGTGCACCCCCCGCTGCAAACAATGCATTGCTGCGTGTTGATTGTCCTGCTGTAAACATGTTCATGCAGGCATCATCAGTATAATCCATATAATTCATAAACATATCGCCATTTGGACCATTACTACAGGTAACATGCGGAAATGCAGGGCAACCGAAATTTGATGTTTGTTGAGTAGGGGTATCACTAACCTGGTCATTCCCACAATTAGCATCGCCCCAAATGTGACGTAAGTTAAGCCAGTGACCAACTTCATGTGTTGCAGTACGGCCAAGGTGATAAGGTGATGAAGTGCCCGGTGCTGCCGGTCCTCCCACTGAGCCATTCAATACTACTACCCCATCTGTTGAAGCAGCTCCACCCGGAAACTGGGCGTATCCTAACAAACCACCACCTAAGTTACAAATCCAGATGTTCAGATAACTTGATGCAGGCCATGCATCATCACCACCTGTTGAATTGAATTTCATATTATCATTACTGCTGAAAGAGGTAACAGTTGTTTGCTTTCTTATAATTCCTGTAGTCGTATTTCCGTTTGGATCACGAACTGCCAAACAAAACTGAATCCATTATGCGCGCATCTGAAACATTTTGAGTTGAATTGTTGGTATTGTACAACACGTGAAAAACAACAGGAATAGTAACTACTGAGCTGCTTTTATTTGCAGCATTTAAGCGAATATAATTCTGCGTTTGTTGCTCAATTTGCTGCATACGCAACTTCATTGAAGGGTCATTCTTTAACTGCTGTTCAAGGTAATCCATGGTTCCGCAGTTTCGTGTGCTAAACGATTGTGCAAAAGAGCCTGCTCCTAAAAGGCAAGCCATTACAATTGAAAATAATTGTTTTCTCATTTTTTGAAATTTTATAATTAATGTTTGTGTCAAATATATTCTTTCATATGATTTAATAGCATCACTAAATAAAAAGTATAAGAATTTTTATTACTCCGATTTATCCAGTAAATTTGAAAAATAATAAATTGAACTATATAATTGAAAATAGTTTGATAAAACTTCTTTGACTTTTTTATTCAATATTAGTTTAACGACATCTTTCATTTCCCTCATCAATTAAAGTTATGGCAAACACAACAGTTAAATCTACACTGAAAGGTGGAGAATTTCTTATTAAAGAAACTCCCTATGAAAATGTATTCATCCCTGAAGAATTTACGGAAGAACATACAATGATGGCCCAGATGGCGAATGATTTTCTCGTTCAGGAAGTACTGAATAAATTAGACAGGATTGATGCACAGGAAGAAGGGCTTATGCCATCCTTGTTAGACAAAGCAGGTGAACTGGGTATGTTAGGCGTTTCATTACCTGAAGAGTACGGTGGTTTTGGTAAAGATTTTATTTCATCAATGCTCATGACAGAAGTATTAGGCGGAGGTCATTCCTTTTCTGTTGCAATGGCAGCACATACTGGTATAGGCACTTTACCCATATTATATTTTGGTAATGAAGCGCAAAAGAAAAAATACCTGCCCAACCTTGCCACCGGTAAATGGAAAGGTTGTTATTGCCTAACTGAACCGGGATCGGGTAGCGATGCGCTTGCCGCTAAAACAACTGCAGTTTTAAGTGCTGATGGCAAATATTATGTACTTAATGGACAAAAAATGTGGATTACCAATGCAGGCTTTGCTGATGTTTTCACAGTGTTTGCACAAGTGGACGGTAATAAATTTACAGGTTTTATAGTTGAGAAAGGTTACGAAGGTTTATCACTTGGTGAAGAAGAACATAAGATGGGAATCAAAGGTAGCTCAACCCGCCAGGTTTTTTTTAGTGATTGTAAAGTACCTGCTGAAAATATTTTGGGTGAGATTGGCAAAGGCCACCTTATTGCTTTTAACATATTGAATATAGGTAGAGCCAAGTTGGCTGCTGCAGCCCTGGGTGCAGCAAAAAGAGTTAACACCAAAACAACTGAATATGCCAACACGCGTGAACAATTCAAATTGCCACTTTCTAAATTCGGAGCCATTCGTTACAAAATTGCAGAGCAGGCAATAAGAATATTTGCATGCGAATCTTCTATATACCGTGTTAGTGATTTGATTGCAGAAAAAGAAAATGAACTTTTGGCTTCAGGAAAAAATTTTGCTGAAGCATTGCTTGGCGCTGCTGAGGAATATGCTGTTGAATGCGCTATGTTAAAAGTATATGGAAGCGAAGTGTTAGACTATGTGGTAGACGAAGGTGTTCAGGTTTATGGAGGATATGGATTCAGTGCAGATTTTCCTATGGATCGCGCTTACCGTGATTCTCGTATCAACAGAATTTTTGAAGGAACGAATGAAATTAACCGCCTGCTGACTGTTGACATGCTTTTAAAAAGAGCGATGAAAGGCGAACTGGATTTAATGACACCGGCACAAAATGTTCAAAAAGAGCTGATGGAGATTCCTGAATTTGGCAATGGTGATGATGCACCCTTTGCAGCACAGGAAAAAGCAATAAGGAATATGAAAAAAGCAATACTTATGGTTGCAGGCACGGCTGTACAAAAGTATATGATGCAGTTAGCAAAAGAGCAGGAAATATTAATGAACATAGCCGATATGACTATTGAAACCTTTAATGCCGAATCGCTTTTACTCCGGGTAAAAAAACTTACTCTTAAAAATGGTGATGAAGCTTCTAAAACGTATAATTCTATTTTAAGTGTGTTTTTAAATGACGCAATGGAACGATTAAATCTCTCAGGAAAAAATGCAATTGTATCAATGACTGAAGGTGATGAGCAACGTATGCTATTGATGGGATTAAAACGGTTTGTGAAAATTGCACCTGTTAATACCAAAGAACTCAGACGTTCGATCGCCAAGGAATTAATTGAAGCGAATAAGTATTGTTTTTAATCGCAGATTCGATGAGAAAAATTTAATTGCACAACATATTGTGATTATACAACTTTAGCTTATCCCATAACCATGGTGTGAATTTTAAAATTAGAGTTTTTCAATTTAAAGTAACGAATCCATGTTGCATTGTAATCCTAGCGGTTCTTTTTCCATTTAGAGTTCGAAACACTTGTTAATTGGTCCTTATGATTGATTGCCGCTTTTGAACTAACACTGCTATATTCTAACGATGCAATGATTGAAGCTACTGCAGCTTTTTCATCATCTGAAGCTTCGTTAAGAAATTCAGGCATGAAAAAATGTTTTACAAAGTTGGTATCAAAATGACCTGATACAAAAGCTTCGTGATTTAAAACATACTTACAAAAAGGCAAAGTGGTTTTTACTCCGGTTATTGTATAATCATCAATTGCTCGCAACATTTTTGCAATTGCTGCACTTCGGTTTTCGGCATGCACTATTAGTTTCGCAATCATTGGATCATAGTAAATCGGAATATTCATTCCCTGTTCAAAGGCATCGTCAGTGCGTACACCGGGACCTTGCGGAATTTTGTAGGTTTGAAGCTTACCTATATCTGGCAAAAAATTATTAGCGGGGTCTTCTGCATATACCCTTATCTCTAGGGCATGTCCATTAATCTTTAAGTCTTCCTGTGAAAATGATAAGGGCTCACCTTCGGCTATTCTTATTTGTTCCTTAACCAAATCCAAACCGGTTATCATTTCAGTTACCGGGTGTTCAACCTGCAGCCGGGTATTCATTTCAAGAAAATAAAAATTGAGCTGATCATCTACTAAAAATTCAACGGTACCGGCATTGTAGTAGTTGCACGACCGTGCAGCCTGAACGGCACATTCTCCCATTTTTTTTCGCAATTCCGGTGTTAGCACTGCAGAAGGTGCCTCTTCAATTACCTTCTGATGCCTGCGCTGAATACTGCATTCGCGCTCAAAAAGATAAACCATGTTGCCATGCTGATCGCCCAACACCTGCACTTCAATATGCCTGGGTGAGGAAACAAACTTTTCTATAAAAACCGAATCATCACCAAATGATGACAAGGCTTCACTTTGAGCTAATTTCAACAATTCTTCAAAGTTGCTTTCATTTTCAGCTATGCGCATCCCTTTACCCCCGCCACCTGCTGAAGCTTTAATCAAAACAGGGTAACCTATTTTGCTTGCAATTTCCTTAGCCTCTTTGGCATCTTTAATTGCGTAATCTATTCCGGGCACCAGCGGTATATCAAATTTTTTTGCCGCAGCCTTAGCCGATAATTTACTCCCCATTATTTCCATTGAGGCTCCGGATGGGCCTATAAAAATTAATCCTGCATCAGCCACCTGGCGTGCAAAAGCTGCATTTTCAGATAAAAACCCGTAACCCGGATGAATTGCATCTGCACCGGTAATCTTTGCAGCCTCAATGATTTTATCGCCTCTTAAATACGACTGTGAAGAGGCGGCTTCACCAATACAAATAGCTTCATCGGCATAACGTACATGAAGGGCATTCCGGTCGGCAGTAGAATAAACAGCTACACTTTTTATATTCATTTCGCGGAGCGATCTCATAATTCGCAGGGTAATTTCGCCCCGATTAGCAATAAGAACTTTCTTAATTTTCAAGGTTTTGAATATTTTTCTGTTAAAGCCGGCTAAAGTATATAAATCAGTAATATTAACTTTGTAAACATCTGTCAGTTCATAACTACTTCTTAAATGAAACAAGATTTATGTCCTGCCGGGAAAATGGTCGTTAAATTTGTCATCATTAACTTTAAATCATAAAAAAGATTCAAATGAAAAAAACGATCCTATCAATTGTAATGGCTGCAATTTCTTTTGCAGTTGTTGCACAAGAAAACATGATGTCAAAACGAGGCACCTCCATCTTGCCTGAAGTTGGCGATTATGCAATTAGTTTTGATGCTAGCCCTTTCCTCCGCTATGCAGGAAGCATGTTTAGCCAGAATGGCAATCCTTCGCCAACTGCCGATTACACGTACAACAATCCGTTTACTATTGTCGGATTGTATGTAAATGCACCTAACAGTGCCTACCGTGGTAAAGTTCGCCTTGGTTTTGGCTCTGATAAGCAAGACGAAGAAGTATTGATTTTGGGAAATAACCCTAATAACCTGACTACTACCAATACGGTAAAAGCCAAGGGTACTAATATTACACTTGGGGCCGGTATTCAAAAATCAAGAGGCAAGCACAGGTTACATGGTGTTTATGGTGCTGATGCTTATATACAGTTTGGCAGTGGCTTAGATACTACCTTTACTTACGGACAAGGTTTGTTAGATACATTACCTCCTCAATTTGCTAACCCACGCGTAACCAAAGTTAACAGTGGTAGCCAATTTGGATTCGGAGTACGTGGATTTATCTGTGTTGAATACTTCTTTGCACCTAAAATTTCAATTAATGCACAATATGGCTGGGGCTTAGCAATAATGTCTACCGGAACAGGAAAAGTAACTGAAGAATATGTTGATAATTCAACCGGTACCCCGGTTCGTAAAACGAGAGATTCTGAAACCGGTAAATCATCAAGCTTTGGAGCAGATGTTGATAATAACGGAGGATCAATTGCTATTACATTTTACTTCTAAAAACACAGATTTAGTTCATTAGAGATTAACCCCAGCCGTATAGGTTGGGGTTTTCTTTTTTGGCTTAATTCCATTTCTCAAGACAAGTTTTTGATGCATTGCCGCCATCGAAAAAGATTTTATTTATAAATGTTACTTTTTTCTCACATTTGTTCATCTGCTCCAAATGTTAACTTTATGAATAAACACCTTGTACTATTGCTGTTACTTTTAATAACATCACATTTAAGCAATGCACAGGAAATAACCGGAACGGTTAAAGATCAATCAACAGGCGAAACAATAATAGGCGCTACTGTTCTTATCAAGGGCACTACCACAGCAGTATCAACTGACGAGAATGGTAAGTTTGTTTTAAATAGTTCATCTGCACTTCCGCTAAAACTGGTTGTTTCGTTTATTGGCTATGAACCAGCTGAGGTAAACGTTACCTCATATGCAAAAACCCTTGGCATAAAACTCAAACAAAAAAAAATTGAATTATCAGGTGCAGAAGTACAAGGAAGCCGCATTTCGGAAAAGCAAAAGGAAGCCCCATTAACTGTTGAATCAATTGACAGGATAGCTATTAAGGAATGTGCTCAAACATCTTTTTATGAAGCATTGGGAACATTAAAAGGTGTAGACCTTACCTCTGCATCACTTGGTTTTACAATTATTAATACCCGCGGATTCAACAGCACTTCGCCTGTGCGTTCCTTACAGTTAATTGATGGTGTGGATAATCAATCACCGGGGTTAAATTTTTCTCTTGGAAATTTTCTTGGCTCTCCTGAGCTTGATGTGCTAAAAGTAGACCTGATTGCCGGTGCCAGCACTGCATACTATGGACCCAGTGCTTTTAATGGTGTTATCAGTATGACAACCCGTAGCCCCTTTATTAATCCGGGTTTAGAGGTAACTGCCAAAGCAGGCGAACAGCAACTCGGTGAAGTAGCTGTACGTTGGTCGCAGGTATTTAAAAATAAAAAAGGTGATGATAAGTTTGCATACAAACTGAATCTTTATTTTATGCGAGCCAATGATTGGGAGGCCGATAATCATGATGAAACTATTCAATCGAGGAATGACATCTATAATCCGGGCAGGTATGATGCAGTAAATAAATATGGCGATGAATATTCCATTTATATGGATCAATCTAAAATTCCTTTGTCATTACCCGGCTGCGGAACTTACTACCGTACTGGTTATTGGGAAAAAGATTTGGTGGACTATAACACGCATAATCTTAAAGCCGGTGCCGCGCTTCATTACAAAGTGAATACAAAGGATGAATTAATTTTTTCTTCCAATTTCGGAAATGGCACTACGGTTTACCAGGGCGATAATCGCTATGCACTTAAAGACATTTTATTTTTTCAAAACCGATTGGAATACAAAAGAGAAAACAAATTTTTTATCCGGGCTTATGCAACTAATGAAAATGCAGGCAATTCATACGATGCCTATTTTACTGCACTTAAGATGCAGCAATCAGCCACTTCTGATGACAAGTGGGCTTTGAATTATACCAATTACTGGAATTCGAATTACAGTAGTTACATTAAATCATTTCCAGGTTTTCCGGTTTATAATCCAAATAACTATCCATCATATATTGATTATGTAAATTCAATTTATCCTTTCCTGTACAATAACTATTACGATTCGCTGGTATTGTTTCACCAGACTACTGAGCAATATGTAAATGATTACATCGGTTTAAATCAAAACCCGGGATATTATGAACCAGGTACTGCCCTATTCGATTCTGCCTACCAATCGGTTACAACAAATTTATTTACCGAAGGCGGTTCAAGGTTTTATGATAAATCGGCATTGTATCATGCACAGGGCGAATACATTTTCACACCTGAGTTTATGCAAATAGTTGTTGGAGGAAATGGCCGCCTTTACCGTCCTGATTCAAAGGGAACTATTTTTGAAGATACCGGCAATGTGGTGATTCAAAATTATGAAGTTGGATTTTATACCGGCCTTGAAAAAAAATTAGTGGATGAAAAATTAAAGCTGAACCTTACAGCAAGGATTGATAAGAATGAAAATTTTGATGCTTTAATCTCACCTGCCTTAAGTGCTGTTTACACATTCAATCAAAAGCAAATAGTGCGTGCTTCATTTTCATCAGCAGTGCGCAATCCTACTTTAGCTGATCAATATTTATATTACAGGGTAAGTCCGCTTATTTTGCTAATCGGAAATTTAAATGGTTTCGACTCTCTGGTTACTGTTCCAAGTTTGTTTGCGGCAATAAATTCATTAAGTAAAGATTCTTTGAAGTATTTTAATGTTGCACCAATAAGACCCGAGCAGGTAAAAACAGTTGAAATTGGTTACAGAACAACATTGTTTAACAATTTATATATGGATTTGGTTGCTTATTATAGTTGGTATAAGAATTTTATCGGTTATAAAGTTGGCGCCACTTATGAGTTTCAAAACCCGTTTATTATTCCACAAAAAATTTATCGGGTTGCTGCTAACGCAGAAGATATAGTAACTACAAGAGGAGTTTCAGTTGGGCTTAATTATTTTTTCAGGAAATTTTTTACATTAAATGTAAACTACTCTTACAATAAATTGGATCGAATGGGGTCTGACGATCCGCTTATTCCTGCTTATAATACCCCTGAAAATAAATTCAACGTTGGTCTATCGGCACGCGATATTGATACTTACATTTTCAAAAAAATTCATTTAAAGAATATTGGTTTCTCAGTTAACTTTAAATGGGTACAGGAGTTTTTATATGAGGGTTCACCGCAATTTACTGGCTACGTTCCATCTTATTATATAGTTGATGCACAGGTAAGTTATCAGGTTAAAAAGTTAAAGTCAACATTTAAACTGGGGGCTTCAAATTTGCTTAACAATAAAATCTATACCGTTTACGGAGGCCCGGAAATTGGCAGGTTGGCTTACATTTCAATATATGTAGATCTTACAAATTAACAAAAAGAGAAACTTGTAATTGAATTTATACATTAATAATGAATTCAATTAATTGGAAGATTATTTATTAAATGCTGCAAATGCAAAATAAAAAATTTGCTATTTTTATTTATAAACATAATTAGTTTTAATAATTAAATGGTCGATCACCAGGAATTAGTTATGACCAATTGTTAATGAAAATTAATTATTGAATCGTGCAAATTCCTGTTTAAAGAATTGCAACTCCTGAAAATCATTATTACTAATTTAATTTTACTTTGTACGCTTCAACAATTAAACTTATAAAAGATATGAAACTAAAATTACTAAGATCGCTACTCATCATCATGATGTGTATCCCGTTTGCAGTTAATGCTCAGCGTTACCTGAGTGAAATTTTTACTGATGTACAGGTAACCAGTAATGTGCAGTTTGGTCAAAATGTATTGCCCCCCTACTTTACCCAAGGCGTATTAGACACCTTCGAACTTAAAGCAGATGTTTATGAGCCAGTGGGCGATGTAGCACCTGCACGCGCTACAGTTATCATGATACATACAGGTAGCTTTCTTCCCATTTTTTATAATGGACAGCCAACAGGTGCGAAGAATGACAGTGCTGTAGCAGAAATTTGCAGACGCTTTGCCCGAAGAGGATTCACTGCAATATCCATGGATTACCGCTATGGATGGAATCCAGCATCAACAGACCAGGAAGTGCGTACCGGTACTATTTTGCAGGCTGCCGGCCGTGGCGTTCAGGATGCAAAAGCTTGTGTACGCTATTTCCGTAACAATGCACTAACTACCAACGATTATCACATCGATCAGAATCATATTATTTTAGGAGGCGTTGGCACTGGTGGTTATATTGCACTTGCTTATGCAACTGTACAGGGTGTTGCTGATTATTCAATTCCAAAGTTTCTTTCGTCACAAAACAATCCGATCTATGGTTTCACAGCAGGTGTTACTTATTTCGATCCTGCTGTGTGGGGTGATATTGATGGATACGGAGGCGTGTATAACATCGGTACCAACACACCCGGTGTAAGCAATCAGATTTCATTTGTATTCAATATGGGTGGATGCCTTGGAGATAGTTCCTGGCTGGATGCAGGCAATGTTCCGATGGTTGCCTTTCATCCGGTAAACGATCCGTTTGCTCCTTACAACTCAGGTACTGTTTTAACACCAAATGGTTTTTCAGTAATTGATGTGGTAGGAAGTTACTGGGTAATTAAAAAAGCTAATCAGTTTCAAAATAATTTTCAGTTTCAATACAATTCTTGGACTGATGTTTTTACCACTACAGCCAATCTGCACAACGATGGTTATGATGGCTTGTATCCATTTGTAATGCCCAACCCGGGTCCACCATTATATGGCCAGGCAGGTCCGTGGGAATGGTGGGATAGCACCACAGTATATTATATCTGTCAGAATTTCCTTGGATTTACGCAGGGCCGTGTAGATACCATTCTAGCAAATGCATTGCTTTCAAACCCCGATATGAGCAAGGCTAAAGGAATGGCGTACATTGATACGGTGTTCGGTTACCTGATTCCGCGTTTATTTCCTGTAATAACTGCAGGTATACAAGAGCAGAATGTATCTGAAAAAAATATTAATATCTATCCTAATCCGGTCCTCACACGGTTTACTGTTAATGTTACCGATATTAATCTTAAACCTTTATATATTGAATTAAATGATGCAACAGGCAGAATTATAAAACGCATTGAAAAGCCTAAAGGAAATTCAGTTGTATTTGACAGAAAAGGTTTACCGGCTGGAACCTATTTTGTAAAAGTGAATTTTAAAGAAGGCAATGTTGTCAAGAAAATAATATTGCAGTAGGTCAATTTCCAAAATAGTAGCAAGCCGGGTAATAAACCCGGCTTTTTTATTGCTACCTTACATTTTTCTTCAAACTCCTGTCCATCTCCCTTTTATCATCTTTTTGTTTTAACGATTCGCGCTTATCGTAGGTCTTTTTACCTTTTGCTAAAGCGATTTCAAGTTTGGCATATCCTTTTTCATTCAGGTAAATACGCAGTGGAACAATGGTGAGCCCTTTTTCTTTTAATTTCGATTGCAGCTTTTTAAGTTCAGTTTTATTTAATAATAATTTGCGCTCGCGTTTAGTATCAACGTTATTATAAGTTCCTTCCTTATACGGAGCAATGTGCATGTTTTTAACATAAAGCTCCCCGTCAATAAATATACAATAGGCATCACTCAGGTTAGCCTCACCCTTCCTCACCGATTTGATTTCTGTACCGGTAAGTTGTATGCCGGCTTCATACGTTGCCAGGAAAAAATATTCAAATGATGCTTTTCGGTTGGTAACAAGAACAACGGGATTTTCTGATTTCATAATGCACAAAGAAAATTCTTTTACCACCTTTGCACAACTAAATCGTAAAATCAATTTTACACTGCTATTAATGTATGAGTACAACTACTGCAATTAAGAATTACTTTTCGCTGGTAAAATTCAGCCATACTGTTTTCGCCATGCCCTTTGCAGCCATTGGGTTCTTACTTGCTGTAAAAGCAGTTAACTTTCAGTTTAATATCTGGCTTGCAGTAAAGGTCCTTTTATGTATGGTTTTTGCACGCACTGCTGCCATGGCTTTTAACCGCTATACTGATCGATTTATTGATGCATTAAATCCCCGCACAGCAATTCGCGAAATCCCTTCAGGTATTATTACATCCAATAATGCATTAGTATTTGTTATCATCAATTGCAGTTTGTTTGTAATAACCTGCTGGTTTATTAATCCACTCTGTTTTTACCTTTCTTTTGTTGCACTTGGAGTGGTTCTTGGTTACAGCTATACCAAACGTTTTACGGCATTATGTCATTTTGTACTCGGACTCGGGTTAAGCCTGGCACCTGTTGGTGCCTACATTGCAGTTACAGGTTCATTTGCTATTACACCCATTTTATTTTCGGTTGCCGTATTATTATGGGTAAGTGGTTTCGATATTGTTTATGCATTGCAGGACGAGCAATTCGATAAACAAAATCAGCTAAAATCAATACCAGCATTACTGGGTAGTAAAAATGCTCTCCGGCTTTCTACTTTTTTACATTTAATATGTGCAGTTACAATAATTGTTTCCGGCTTTAGCGGACAATTCGGGCTGATTTATTTTGCAGGAGCTACTGTATTCATTGGATTACTTTTCTACCAGCATACGTTGTTTAAACCCGGGAACCTTAGTAAAGTTAACCTGGCCTTTTTTACAACAAACGGAATTGCCAGTGTAATTTTTGCAACATTTGTTATTGCTGATGTGTTATTGTAACAATCATTGATGACGCTCCAAATTATAAAACGATTTACTATTGAAATTCTGATTACAGCTGTTAATTTTTTACTGGTATGCTTTGCAATGGATTTTAAACTCAGCCTTTCAGGAATACTAAGCTTTAATATGCACGATAATTATTTCGAGATAAATTACCTGCTCTATTTTTTCCTTTCCACACTAATGCTACTTGCATTAAATGCAATACTTCATTTGCTTAAAACACTTGCGCAGATTAATCCCACCTTGAAAATGATTTCTGGTATTATCATTGTTTTTCCGATGATGGCTTTGCTGCTTTCACTAACTGTGTCGTATAGCGGAAGCTATTTTAAATATACAAACCCATCAGTTTACTTGCCAGGGCTATTTGTTTTAATATTATTCCTTATGGGCATACGATTATTTCAAATCATTCAGACAAAGTCATAATTCTAAATTGTTAATAAATAACTTTCAATATATTTTGAAAGTTCTGAATTAATACTTTTCTTTGATCCGGAATTAGTAATCTAATCTATTTAAGTAACTAATCGATGCTTCTTCCTAAAAGAAATGAATTACATAGAATCTAAAACAAAATTCATTAAGACCTGGGGAAACTTAGGTTCCAGTTGGGGTATTAACCGTACAATGGCTCAAGTGCATGCTTTGTTATTAATTGCGCCTGATCCTTTAAGTGCAGAAGATATTATGGCAGAATTACACATATCAAGAGGAAATGTTAATATGAACATTCGCTCACTGATTAACTGGGGCCTGGTACATAAAGACAATATATCCGGTGAGCGTAAAGAATATTTTGTTGCCGAAAAAGATATGTGGAAAGTGGCCACACTTATTATGAAGGAACGCAGAAAACGTGAATTGGAACCTGCACTAAGGGTTTTGGATAATGTTATTAAAGTAGAAGGCGACAAACGAGATAAAAACATAAAAGCTTTTACCGAGACCATTGGTAATATTAAAGACCTGGTTGAAAAAGCCGACTCAACACTTGAAAAATTAATTAAAGCAGATGAAAGCTTCCTTACTTCAACACTGCTCAAGTTACTGAAATAAATTTTTTTTATAATTATCTTTCAATTTTTTTTGAAAGTTCTGAAATTTAAAACTAAAAAGAAAATAAAATGAAAAAAATCGATGTAATAATTCAGATGCTCTTCTTTTTGGCAGCTATAGGTTTACTGATCTATGCCATTTGGGAAAATGAAGCCTACATGATGATCATGATACTGCAATTCTGGCTTGGCGTTTGGCAAATCCTGAGTTTCTTAATCTCATTGCTTACTATAAAACGGTTTTCTGAATCCATTAAATCAGGTTATATTAATTATGCAGCTTCCGTATTTATTTATTTGGTAATTGGATTTGCTGGCTCTGTAATTAGGATAGATGAAACTTACACTATGCTTTATGTTTTCGGTCCGCCATGGTTAATTGCATTATACTATTTCCGGTTGTGCATTTTAAAAATGAAATTTAAAAAGGAAGATCACTCTTTCATTTCCATTCAATAATATCAGACATTTTAAATCTTAATCGTTATGAACTACATTATTTCCACTTACGCTACTTATTTAGTATTGTCAGTATTACTCACCATTTATGTTGCACGCACATTATACAAAAACGGCCGCGTGTTTTTAATTGACATCTTTCATGGCAACAATGAACTGGCTGACAGTGTCAATAAATTATTACTGGTTGGATTTTACCTGATCAATATAGGTTACGCTGTTATGGTTTTAAAAATATGGGGTGATGTGGAAACTCCACGAAGTATGATTGAAATACTCAGCACCAAAATCGGAACTATTATTCTGATACTCGGTGCCATGCACTTCTTCAATCTTTATATATTCTACACCTTACGCAAACGCGCAAAACATAATCAGCCGGTAACATTTGTGAAGGTTGATGGTAAGTAAAAAATGGTTTTAGGATATCCGGTTTTGCCGGTATTCCGATATTTTAATTTTTCAGATTACAAACATCTTTTAATATTCTTAGTTTACTCACACTGGAATAATCTATTCAAATGAAAAAGAAAATCATTTTAGCAGCAGGTACAGGATTTCTTGGTCAATGCCTCATCAAATTTTTTGCAAACGATTATGAATTAATTGTATTGACACGCAACACTCATAAGCGTGAAAACTTCAAACCTCACACTTCAAACTTCAAACTTGTAAAGTGGGATGCAAAGACTATCGGTGCATGGTGTGATGAATTGGAAGGAGCATTTGCAATAATCAATCTTGCCGGAAGAAGTGTGGATTGCCGCTATAATAAAAAGAATAAGAAGGAGATTTTCGATTCGAGGACTGAATCGACAAGCGTTATTGGTAATGCAATTAATAAATGCAAAGTGCCACCTGAGATCTGGATCAATGCAGCATCTGCCACCATTTACCGCTATTCAGAGGACAAACCAATGGATGAACTTACCGGTGAAATTGGTGAAGGCTTTTCAGTTGAAGTTTGTAAAAAATGGGAGGCTACATTTAATGAAATTGCTAATCCAAAGACCAGGAAAGTGATTTTGCGTATTGCAATGGTATTAGGAATTGAAGGCGGTGTATT
>JBGARN010000012.1:0-37836 GCA_044230205.1 Bacteroidia bacterium | reverse complement strand
GTATTTCCGGTGTTAAAGAGATTGGTGCAATTTGGATTGGGCGGAAAACATGCCAGTGGTAAACAATATATGAGCTGGATACATGAATACGACTTTGTTAAGTGCATCCAATTTATATTGGAACATAAAGAATTAGCCGGAGTTTATAACGTGGCTGCTCCTAATCCAATACCCGACAAAGAATTTATGCAGACTATGCGTAATTTGATGAAGATTAAAATTGGCTTACCTGCAGCTAAATGGATGCTAGAAGCAGGAGCTGTATTCTTAAGAACAGAAACTGAATTAATTTTAAAAAGTCGCAGAGTGATACCCACGAAATTATTAAATGCAGGTTTTAAATTCAAGTTTGAAAAAGTTACCGATGCAATTGATGATTTATTAAAATCATCCCGAACAAATTAGTCATGCCTACCATTTATCTTACTACAGAAATTAATGCTCCAATCCAAAGGTGCTTTGATTTATCGCGTAGTATTGATTTGCATAAAGCTTCCACCTCACAAACAAATGAGCAAGCCATTGCAGGCGTAACATCAGGATTAATCAGTTTGCATGAAACTGTAACCTGGCGGGCAAAACATTTTGGCATTTATCAAACTATGGAAACCAAAATCACTGCATTTATTTCTCCTGAATATTTTGAGAGTACAATGGTTGGTGGTGCATTCAAATCCATTGTACATAAACATATTTTTGAAGAGCATGATGGAAAAACCATAATGAAAGACGATTTCAATTTTGAAGCACCGCTCGGTATCCTCGGAAAAATATTCTCTCAATTGGTTTTAACCAATTACATGAAAAGATTTCTTGAGCAAAGAAATTTGTTAATCAAACAGGTGGCTGAGAGCGAGCAGTGGAGAGCGTTTTTGAAATGAAGGTGCCTCCACTACTAACTTTGTAGTTGACAAATGTAATTGACAATTAAATTTATCTTTACCTTTGATTGAACCACATCAATCACCAAACAAAAAACAATAATCTTATGAAAAAACCAGACAAATTTACCTCACTCGTTTGCCTGCTATTGGCCGCAAATACTGCACTTCCAGCCGTTAATGCACTACCCATCAGGGGGGGGCTCGTAGATACGGAAACATTAACTCAAACTCAAGCAGTTGAGATGATGAAAAACACATCTACAGGCTTTATTAAAAATGTTGGGCAGATTTATGACGTAGAAAAAAAGTTACACCCTGAAGTACTTTATCAATTTAATGGAAGTCAATTTAGTGTTTTCCTTACCAATAAAGGTTTGACTTATGGAATCATAAAATTTAAAACCGACCCGTTTAATCATCTTAATCATAATGAACCAGTTGCTGACACTGATGACAAATTTGATTTGGCTGCACTTGAAATGACTTTGATTGGTGCTGATATTAGGAACGAAAATATCGTTGAAAGTGAACACAATATTCAGGAAGGCGTTATAAATTTTTATGGTAGCAACTTAACTGACAATGCACTTGGATTGCGAAAATCAAAACAACTCACAATAAAAAACATTTATCCGGGCATTGATTGGATTTTAAAAACTAACGATGACAAAGGATTCAAATATGATTTTATTGTTCACCCTGGGGCAGATATTTCAAATATTAAATTTGAGTATAAAGGCCAAACCAAAGCGGTATTTAGCAATTATAAAAGATATTTAACTTTATCTACGCCACTTGGTGAGATTAGTGAAGGTCCGTTATATTGTTATCAAGACAATCAAGAAGTTTTATCTCATTGGAAACTAAACGACAATTCGTATTCAATCACTATTGACAACTACGACCCTTCAAAAAAAATTGTAGTTGACCCAATCATTCAAATGGCACGCACTTGGGCAACTTACTTAGGCGGAGCAGCCAACGATGAAATTCGCGCGACAAAAATTTTAAATGGCACTTACCAAATTTGGGTAGTAGGTATAACTACCAGTTACCCATTTCCGGTAAAAAGTAATGGAACAGGATATTACACAGTAAATAATTCAACGAGCGCTTTAAAGGATGGATTTATTTCTTCTTTTTCTATTTCCGGTGCGCAGCTTTTTTGCACCTATTACTTTAGTTCTGACGAAGATGCAATTTACGATATAGCCGCATCAAGTTCTGGAAACGAGATTTATATTACAGGATATACATTTTCTAATGTAACCTCAACGGTTCAATTTCCTTATAAATGCCCGGGAACTGTAGGTGGATATTGCAAACCCACTCCACCTGCTCAAAATTCAGTTTCAGCATTTATAGCAAAGTTTAATAATTCAGGGGTTCAATTATGGTCAACTCTAATCATCGGTGCTACACCTGTTAATTCTAATGCAGGCAAATCAATATCCGTAAATAGTGCAGGCGATGTGTACGTAGTTGGTACAGGTAATTGCCCATTAAAACAACAAGGTGCAGGTTTTTATCAAACTACTCCCGGAGGTTGCTTTATTGTGGGCTTTCAATCAAACACCATTCAATTTTGGGGAACTTATTACGGAGGTACTAATCAAACTATTCCCTCACATATTGAGTGTATTGCTAATGATAGAATTATGATTGTAGGAAAAACTGAAAGCGCAACGGGAATGTCGCCCCTCACACCATCTGCATTTAACTATTATCAACCAAATTTAAATGGCACAAGAGATGGTTTTTTCGCAATATTTAATCAAAATAGCTCTCCATATTGGATATCATATTTTGGAGGATCTGGTATTGATGAAATAACCTCTTGTGATGCTAACTCTAATTCAATTGTGATTTGTGGAGTATGTGTACCGCCTGTTAGCGGTTTCCCATTTCAGAATAATGGTGGTTATTTTCAAAACTCAGCATTAAGCTTTGGTGAACAAGGATTTATAACAGAATTTAAATTGGCAACTTCTAATACCGGTGTGGTTTATTATAAACTTAATTGGTCAACTTTGTTTAATAGTACGGGCAGTTCACACCCCTCGGCCGTTTCAATTGGTCAAAATGGATATATTGCACTTGCAGGGCACACAAATGATGTTGGCTCTTTTCCTTTAGTCAATCCCGGAGCTCCGTTTTATTTTGATAATATGATTGGTACCAGCAGCAATGCTGATGCATTCATAGCACTTTTTGACTTAGAACGTTTTGTGCTTTGGTGCACGCTTTATGGCGCAAACAATGCTTTAGAAAATGAAGGTGCCTCAGATCTGGAAATATTAGATAAATACATTGTTTTTGTTGGTAATGTTTATTTAGGAGGCACATCTGCTACTCAAGTAAGTTTAGCTGATGAAGGTGGTAGTTACCAACAAAATCTCAATCTTAATTTAGGCTCAACAGAAGGTTTCATTGCAAAATTTAAAAATCAGCAAAACAACAATTTAAAGCAGGCTACAATTTTTAATGCTAATATCAATAGTTTTAGTATTTATCCAAATCCAAATTCCAAACAATTTTTGACAGTAAGCACTAAAAATAATCCTGATGAAAATTCGATTGTTCAAATTCAAATTACTGATATAACAGGGAAACAGATTTTACAACGACAAATTGATTTTATTAATGGTAAATGTGAAATGCAACTACCCGAAATGCAAAAGGGTATTTATTTTATAAGCCTTAGTGATAGCAATTATAAAGAAGTGAAGAAACTTATAATTAACTAAGGCTATGAAAACTTTTCTATTAACACTACTTGTAATTTTAGGGTTTAGTAGTTGTTTCGCACAAACCTCTTTCTTTAATAAAATACAGAATAAGTTTATATATGATATAAAACCGTGTAATGACAGTGAATATGTATTCTGTGAAAAGGAATATACATTCCCAAATATTTATCCCGACATTTTTCAGGCTATGTATGGCAAACTAGATAATGCAGGCAATATAATATGGTATAAGGTAATAGGTGGTGATCAGGATGAATATTTTAATCATGTTTATGTTACCCACGAAAATGGAAATGAGTATTACATTTTTTCAGGTCAGACATTAAGCTTTGATAATCCACCACCAATGCCAGGAACATTAGGAACCCTTAAAGGTTATATTTTAAAAGTAAATGTTTCTGGTGATACTTTGTGGACAAAAGCAATGCAGCAATCAGGCTTTGTTGGTCTTTTTAATTTGCAGAATGGCACCTATCTGATGCCATCAGATGGGCAAAATACCGTTTTGATGAAACTAAATGCCCTCACAGGAGATACCATTTCTTCAATTCCATTTTTCTATTGGTACAGTAATGCCTTTGTCTTTAATACTTCTCCTCATAAAGTAAATAATGCTTTTTATATTGGAGGAAATGTTGTTTCCAACGCTACCCAAAACACGGATTTCATGCTTATAAAAACGGATACGCTTTATAACACTATTTGGGCAAAAGGATATGGGAATAATGAGATTAATGTATTAAGGGATATTCAACCAACTCCTGATGGAGGATTCTTACTTTCAGGGAGCAGTAATGTAAATGAAGATAGTTTGCAGGATTATTTAGTTATTAAGGTTGATTCAGGAGGAAATTATTTGTGGAGTAAATCTTTTGATGATGGAGTTGCTGCTGATTATTTTTCACAATCAACTGTTCTTAGCTCTAATGATTATTTAATTGCAGGGTATTCCTTTAAATGGATTAACCCCGTCATTACGTATGATGCAGGGCATGCTATCCTTTTTGATTTAGATAGTTTGGGTAACTTAAAATGGGCAAAAGATTTAGGCAAAGGATTTGGTGATTGTATTTATAATACAAATGATGGTGGTATTGTAATGTCATTAGATGATAAATTTTTAAAAACAGATTCGTCTCTTTATGCCTGTTATGAAACACCCGCCACTATGATTGAAAATCAGTTTCCAATTGTTGTTACTGATTTAACAGTATTAAACCAAGGTGGCGGTTTGCCTTATTACCAGTCCACATGGTCAACAATGTTTATTGATACATTAAATGCTTTTGATTATTGTACCTGGCTTAGTGTAAACAACCCAATAAAGGAAGATTTAGAAATTTGTATTTACCCTAATCCTATTTTAAATCAGTTAACAGTTGGCAGTTTGCAATTGGCAAATAAAGATGTAGCTGTTACAGTATATGATGTACTTGGTAAACAAAAATTGCAAAGCAAAACTACTGTAAGTGGAGATGGAAAAATTGAAATGGATGTTACAGCTTTAGAAAGCGGAGTTTATTTTTTGCAATTTGTACTGCAAGGTAAAATTCAAAATGCTAAATTCATTAAAGAATGAAAAATGGGATGTCTCAAAATTAAAGACATCCCATTTTTAACCTATACATCAAGTACCTGAATTACGGTTGCTTTCCATCAGGCGGCCCACCGGGTCCGCCCGGCCTCCCACCTTCTCTGTGCTCCTGCAATCGCCTTAAAAGCTCACGCTTAAATTCTTCCTGCACCACATAGAGCTTAGCCACCTTACGTATGGGCAATACCGTTTTAAATTGCGCCTGGTACTTTTTCAACACATCCAATTCCTTTTGTCTGCGTGCAAATTCATCATCAACAAATTTTTCTGCATCCTTATCACTCATATTGTCTATATCAGGAGGTCCGTCTTTTCTATTACCTCGCAATGCCTTCATTTCGTTTTCAAACTGGTTAAACACCGGCCAGAATTTTTGGGATTCTTCAGGAGTCAGATCAAGTTTTTCGGTAATGAATCCAATTTTCATTGATTGAATTTTGTCTTCCCTGTTACCCCGGCCTTTACCATCGGGTTGTGCATTACCGCTGATATAAAACAGTGCTACCAGTAATGCCATTAACTTTATTTTTCTCATTTGTTTATTGTGTTAGTACTTATTGAATGATGATACAGCTGTTTAGTTAAGTGCACTTTCCAGTTCAGCGGCATCAATATTATTATCAATCAGGTAATTTTCTATATGATTATTATCAGATTCTGTTTTTGAATTGTGGTTTGCAATTTCATTTGAAGAATATAATGCTTCAGTTAATATACTTTCATCAATTTCATGAAAATAGGATGACTGCGACAAATCACTATAAGTAACTTCACTATTTGTAGCATTAATTGTTGCAGAAGGCTTGTACATAAATTTTATTCCAACAGCAACTAAGCAAACAGAAGCTAAAATCGGGATTGTAATTTTTGGTTTGATTATGGTTTCGAAAATTGCAGCCCATATAGTCTGATTCTTTTCTGCAGCAATTTTATCCTGCACTTTTGATGAGAAAGAATCAAAATAACCATCTGGAACTTCGAATGGATTTTTTTTATCCATTCCAAAAAGCTTCGGAGCTTCATTTCTCAAATCCTCTTCGTTGTATTCCGCTTTCATTTTATTTGCCTTTTGTATTGTTTTTAAGACTTATTCAATCAAATTTGGTTTAATCACCGGTAATAAATTTTTCAATTTTTTTAACAGCATGATGATAGGTTGCTTTTAAAGCTCCTACAGATACTCCTGTAATTTCAGCCATATCTTCATACTTTATTTCATCATAATAACGCATGTTAAATACTGCCTGCTGCTGAGGGGGTAAACTTAAAATGGCTTTTTGCAGTTTCAGCTCCAACTTATTAACATCAATATTTTTACCGCTTATAAGGCTGTCAGTCAACTCCTTTTCAACGTCATTTAGCGGCAGCATAAACCTGTTTTTTTTTCGCTTTATAAATGTAAGGGCTTCATTGGTTGCAATTCGATACAGCCAGGTGAATAACTGTGAATCTTCCCTGAAGTTATCCAATCCTTTCCAGGCTTTTACAAATGTATTTTGGGCCACATCATTAGTGTCATCATGGTCAATAACCATTCTGCGGATATGATAGTACACCTTTTGCTGATACTTGCGAACAATGAGATTGAAGGCATAATGCCTCCTGCTTTCATCACGAAAAATTTCAAGTAATTCCTTGTCGGTGTATTCTTGCATAAAAGCAGTTTGAAGTTTGGGGTTTGAAGTTCGAAGTTATTTTTCTTCGGTTTGAAAAAACTTCAAACCCCAAACTTCAAACCTTAAACTAAAGTTCCCTTGCGTGATAAAACTTTTTCAGCAGCTTTTACAATTGCTGCCGTATTAAGCCCGTATTTCTCCATCAGTTCTTCGGGCTTTCCGCTTTCTCCGAATGAATCATTAACACCCACCATTTCAAGTGGTGTAGGATAATGGCGTGAAAGCACCTGTGCAATTGCATCTCCAAGCCCACCGTTCAGCTGATGCTCTTCAGCTGTTACCACGCAATGCGTTTTTCTAACTGAACGTAGGACAGCGTCCACATCCAAAGGTTTAATGGTGTGAATATTTATCACTTCTGCATCTATTCCTTTTTCGGCCAAAGCATGTCCCGCTTCAATGGCTTTCCACACCAAATGGCCTGTTGCAAAAATAGTTACATCACTGCCTTCATTCAGCATTAATGCTTTTCCTATTTCAAATTTTTGTTCAGGGTCAGTAAAATTTGGAACAACAGGTCGGCCAAAACGTAAGTAAACCGGGCCTTTATAATCTGCTATTGCCATAGTTGCTGCCTTTGTTTGATTAAAATCGCAGGGATTAATCACTACCATACCCGGCAACATACGCATCATGCCAATGTCTTCCAATATCTGGTGGGTGGCTCCATCCTCACCAAGCGTAAGCCCTGCATGCGATGCGCATATTTTTACATTCTTGCCTGAATAAGCAATCGACTGACGTATCTGATCGTAAACACGGCCGGTAGAAAAGTTGGCAAATGTTCCTGTAAATGGAATTTTGCCACCAATGGTTAACCCTGCAGCAATGCCCATCATGTTAGCTTCCGCAATTCCCACCTGGAAAAATCGGTCAGGATAATCTTTTGCAAAAGCATCCATCTTTAAAGAGCCTGTTAAATCAGCACAAAGCGCCACCACATTTGGATTGTTTTTTCCTAATGCAGACAGGCCTGCACCAAATCCTGAACGTGTGTCCTTTTTGTCGAGTATTGTGTACGATTTCATACAATATGTTTTGTCAATTTTTATTTGAAAATTAATTTATAATCACACTTGCCGAACTTCCTGAAGCAATCTTAAAACTTTTCTCAATGGTGTATTCTGATTCAACTGAATTTTTTGGCCGGAAAACAACACGGTAGTTTCCGGGTTGTAAAACAAATGTTTGCTTCGATTGATTTTCATCTAAATCAATTACCCATTTCAATTCATTTTTGTCCTCCACCAAAATACTTCCGTAGCCAACGCCTGTCATTAGTATAGTTGCGATGCCCGGATTAGGAATTTGCACTGTTGTTGTATGGCTTTGTGTAACGCTTACATTTTCGATCATCATCCGTGGAAGGCAAAGTACTTCTAAATCATAATCTCCAACAATGTATTTTTCTTTGGTATTAAAGTCCTGTACGTTTAATGTCTTCATATCACCTTTTTGACGAACAATACACTTAAGATTTTTATATTCAGAGTTACCTTCATATTTTAAAAAGATATCTCCTTGTGGTGCATCAATTCCTATAATAGTATGCTTACCCGGAACAATTTTTATATCCTCTTTGCTAACCGGGGGAATGGTATGCACCACAATTTTATATGTTCCGAGCGGGTCAATGTTAAGTGTATCAGGATTTCCTTTTCCGTTTAATGTATGAACAAAATTATATTTAACAGCTCCGGATTTTTGCTCATAAAACGTCATCGGAACATTAGTTTCATTTGGTCTTTGATTAATGTCCAGCAGATTTACCTGGCAGGTAGTGTTATTCAAAGCCTGTGATATTACCACATTTAAAGCGGTGCGGAATTGCTCCTCGTTTTGTGCATCGTAATAATTGCCCACGCATTCAAATTGCTTTACAAAGTCTTTGGTTATGCCAAGACCAATAATAAAAGGTTTCAGCACAATTCCCTTTTTCTGCAAGGCCTGCGAAACAGCACAAGGGTCACCATTACATTCTTCAATACCATCAGTAATCAGTATGATGATGTTCCGGTAATTACCAAATGAAAAATCTTTGGCGCTCTCTTCAAGCGAACGTGCAATTGGTGTCGTTCCACTTGGTTTTATCTCATTCAGCTTCTTTTTAATTTTCTCACCATTGTCTTTTCCAAACGGAACTTCTAATCGTGTATCATCGCAGTCCTGTGGCGGGTAACGTTTGGTATGACCAAAAACCCGAAGCGCTAATTCAAGGTCAGGTGTTGTTTTTAAGCTATCAATTATGGACGACACCATTTTTTTTGCAACATCATACTTGGTTCCCGATTGCCACTGGGCAATCATACTTTGTGAATCATCATACAATAGTAATATTCGGGTAACTTGCTTGGGTGCTGCTTTTATTTGAGTTGGAGGAGCAGGTTTGTTTTGAGCGTAAACTGAAATCCCGATAACCATCGGGAGAAAATTGAAAATTGTAATTAGTGTTAGAAAATACTTCCAGGAATAGTGAATTAGAAAAATTTTTTTTGAATGAGTCATTCTATACTTGTTAGATTTTTTTAACCAAACCTTGGGTCATAATGTGCTTAATCGAACCATGAGACAGGGCCAACACACCCCTTCAACTTTTCCCGATAACTATAGCGATACCATGACCCTTTATTCTTCTAATAATCCCCTAGCGTTTCTTCCAACTGCCCCAGAGCTTTTGCAAGTTGTTCATCATTGGGCGCAATGCCGTGCCATTTATGAGAGTGCATCATAAAGTCAACACCATTGCCCATTTCAGTATGCATAATAATCATCACAGGCACTCCTTTACCTGTTTCATTTTTTGCAGCATTTAAAACGGTAATTACTTCTTTAATATTGCCGCCATCTTTAATCTCAAGTGTTTTCCATCCAAAGGCATCAAACTTACTGCGTACATCACCAATGGGTAAAACATCTTTTGTAGCGCCATCAATCTGCTGACCATTTAAATCTATAGTTGCAATAAGGTTATCCACCTTATGCGCTGTTGCAAACATCACTGCTTCCCAAACCTGCCCTTCTTCAATTTCACCATCACCCATTAAAACGTAAACAAAATTTTTATCGTTGTTTAATTTTTTTGCAAGTGCTGCGCCAACAGCCACCGATAATCCCTGGCCAAGCGAACCACTGGCAACACGTACTCCCGGCAAACCTTCATGCGTAGTTGGATGCCCCTGAAGGCGCGTATTAATAAAACGAAAAGTAGAAAGTTCTTTCACATCAAAATATCCTGCACGTGCCAGCACGCTATACCATACGGGCGATATGTGTCCGTTAGAGAGGAAAAACAAATCTTCGTTTTTTCCATCCATTGAAAAGTTTTTTGCATCATACTTCATGACTTCCCGGTATAATGCAACCAGGAATTCAACACAACCCAATGATCCGCCCGGATGACCGGATTGACAGCCATGTACCATGCGAACAATATCTCTTCGTGTTTGAGAACAGATTTTTTTTAATTCTTCTAGCTTCATAGTTAATTTATGTTTGATCCCGATACCTGTATGGATTGGAGTTTGAAGCTTAAAGTCAGGGGTATTAGGAATTATTTTGATAAATAATTATAAACCTCAAGCTTCGAACTGATTTCACGCAAAAGTATTTTTTCTGATTTGCCAATGCTGTTCTATTTATTAACATAGCGTTGATAACTATGATATTGAATAAACGTTGAAGCAACTAATACTAATTTTGTTGCCTTCATCATCTGCACGCTTTGGGACTGCATTATTTGAAAATATGAACATTTTTCCATCACAAAATTTACTGATCACAGAATTTGAAGAAATCAAATCAGCCATAGCTGTGCATTGTATCAGCAATATGGGGAAAAATTTAGTGCAGGCTTTAAAACCGACTTCTGATTTTGAAACCATAAAACATG
Organism: Bacteroidia bacterium; assembly: GCA_044230205.1. Lineage (GTDB taxonomy): Bacteria > Bacteroidota > Bacteroidia > AKYH767-A > OLB10 > JAEUTH01. Next base: position 27,043 of record JBGARN010000012.1, on the reverse strand, counting down.
CTCTTACTCAAACCCGGGAGTTTAAAAGGATTGTTGATAATGGTGAGGCTTTTCCCTATGATGGTTATGAAGATATCGAGAAAGAGCTGAATATACTTCGTATTGAAAATTCTGTATTAAGTGCAGAGCATTGTTTGAAGATTTTATCACTTACCAAAACCATTCATCTTATTCTTAAGTTTTTTGAAGACCGCAAATCGCTTTACGAAATGCTGGAACAACTTACCGAAGGCATTTTATTTGAAAAAGCGATTGTTGATTTGATTGAAGAAGTGTTTGATGATTATGGCGTGGTTAAATCAAGTGCTTCACCTGAATTGGCGCACATCCGCAAAACATTGCAGCGCAAGCGCTATGAAGCTGACCGTGTGTATCAACAGGTAATTACAAAATATAAAAAACATGGCTGGGTTACTGAATCAGAAGAAAGCACGCGAAGCGGGCGAAGAGTAATTTCAATCGTTGCCGAACAAAAGCGCTCATTACAGGGAATCATTCATGATTTATCGGCTACTGGAAAAACAGCCTATCTTGAACCTGAAGAAGCCGTAGGAATAAATAATATTGTTCAGGGTTTGGAGCAGGAGGAACGCATGGAGATATTGCGCATTTTGCGTGAACTTACACACCGGCTGCGAAAATTCCAGTTGCAATTGCAGCAATATTTTAAGCTGGTTTCACAATTGGATTTTATTCACGCTAAAGCGTCTTTTGCAATTGCAATAAAGGCGCATATACCATTTCTTATAAATAACGCACAGGTTATATTGCACAATGCAAGGCATCCGCTATTGTATTTGCAAAATCAATCACAGCAGAAAAAAACTATTCCATTTTCGCTGACTCTTGAAGGTGATAAACGAATAATTGTAATCAGCGGACCTAATGCCGGTGGAAAAACTGTTTGCATGAAAGCTACTGCCTTGCTGCAACTCATGTTGCAATCAGGTTTACTGGTAAGTGCTGATGAAACAAGTGTTTTTGGAATTTTTGAAAATATACTGGTTGACATTGGTGATTCGCAAAGTATAGAATATGAGCTGAGCACTTATTCATCGCGCCTTCAAAAAATGAAGCAATTTTTAGCAACAGCTAATGAGCAAACCTTATTTATCATTGATGAATTTGGTACCGGAACTGATCCTGAATTGGGTGGCGCACTGGCTGAAGCCATTTTGGAAGAACTGAACAACAGACAATGCTTTGGCATTATTACAACTCACTTTTTGAATTTAAAAGTACTGGCAGATAAAACACGGGGAATATTTAACGGATGCATGTTGTTTGATTCAACACGTTTAGAACCAAAATATGAATTGGTAATCGGCAAACCCGGCAGCTCCTACACATTTGTAGTGGCGCAACGTAGCGGACTTCCAAAAAATGTTATTAAAAATGCAGAAGGCAAAGTTTCAAAAAGTCATGTGTTGCTGGAAAGAATGCTGCAGCAGGTGGAGCATGAAAAAAATGCCATTGCACAAAAACTCAGGCAGGTTGAAAGCGCTGAACAAACTTTAAATGAATTACTGGATAAGTATGAAACACTGAGAAAGGTTAATGAAAATGCAAAACAGAAATTTGATGAACGAATTAAAAATACAGAAAACAGGCTCATAAAGGAATTTGATTTACGCTTGTTGAAATTTACCAACGAATGGGCCAATAGCAAAAACAAAAAATATGTGCTTGAAAAATACAAGCGGATGTTTTCGCCACAGAAAACCGAAATTGAGAAAAAACAAAAAGCCGCTGAACAAAAACAAACAGAAGAAAACCTGAAAAAAATGAAGCCGGGACTATGGGTACGGCTTAAAGGCGGAAAGACAATTGGACGCATAGAAACAATGCAGGGTAATAAAGCCCAGGTTTTGTTCGGCACATTTAAAACCATTGCTGAATTGATTCATCTTGTACCGGTTGAAGAAGAAAATGTACCTAAGAAAGTAAAAGAAGAAATGAAGAGTTCTAAAAAATAGCCTATTTTAAAATTTGACTCACCAACTTACCAAATCCCGAACCGAATTTGCTATTACCCTAATATCTCAAGTACATAAAACTCAAATTTCAAACTCACCGCCCCAAATAAAATCATCTAACTCTCTTCTGTCCTTTTTTGTCGGACGCCCGCTTCCCTTAGCACGCCAGTTTGCAGCAGCTTTGCGCATAGCTTCATGATTCAGCAAGTCTTCCTTAGGTGTTGTTTCAATACAGTAGTTAATTACATCTTTAGCCCCTACCCTGTTTTCTAACAGCGATTTTACTTCAAATGTGCGGGTTAACGAACCATAGGAATAGCTGATTTTATCGCCTGCCTTTAAATTACGTGAAGCTTTAATAACGGCATCGTTAACCGAAACTTTGCCTTTATCACAGGCTTCTGCAGCAAGGCTCCTGGTTTTAAAAATTCGTACTGCCCAAAGGTATTTGTCAATGCGCATACTATTCCGTTTGAAGTTTTAAAATTGAGGTATGAAGTTGCATAATAAAAGCTGAAGTAATTACTCCAAAATAAAAATGTTTCCTTTGCGCCCCGAAATTAAAAAAAGTATAACGATTTGGTTTTTGATTGAGCCTTGCACAAGCAATCTCAAGACATAAACTTCAAACAACTGATCAGGATGAAATGTGGAATTGTAGGACTTCCAAATGTTGGCAAGTCAACTTTATTTAACTGCCTTAGTAATGCTAAAGCACAGGCGGCAAACTTTCCGTTTTGCACTATTGAACCTAACCTTGGCGTAATAACAGTACCGGATGATCGGCTTACTAAACTTGAAGAACTGGTTAAGCCGCAGCGCGTGGTGCCTACAACGGTAGAAATAGTAGACATAGCCGGGTTGGTTAAAGGTGCCAGTAAAGGGGAAGGATTAGGAAACCAGTTTTTAGCTAACATTCGCGAGTGCGATGCTATACTTCATGTGCTGCGCTGCTTTGATGATGATAATGTAATACATGTTGATGGCTCAGTAAACCCGGTTCGCGATAAGGAGATTATTGACACTGAATTGCAGCTCAAAGACCTTGAAACTATTGAAAAGAAAATGCAGAAGTTTGAACGCGCAGCAAAGGTAGGTGCTGATAAAGAGGCAAAAAAAACATATGATGTGCTCATGCAATTTAAAGATGCACTTGAGGCGGGTCAATCAGCCCGTACAGTTAGCCTTAGCAACGAGGAAAAAAAATATGTTGATGATTGCTATCTGCTAACACTTAAGCCAGTGATGTATGTTTGTAATGTTGACGAAAAATCGGTTGTAAATGGTAATAAGTATGTTGATCAAGTTAAGCAAGCAGTAAAAAATGAACATGCAGAAATACTGGTTATAGCAGCAGCCATTGAATCGGAAATAGCAGCATTGGAAAGTTTTGAAGAGCGGCAAATGTTTCTTAACGATCTTGGCTTATCAGAAAGCGGAGTAGCCAAGCTGATCAGGTTGTCTTACCACCTTCTTAATCTTCAAACTTATTTTACTGCAGGAGTTAAGGAAGTTCGTGCATGGACTATTAATAAGGGCATGACAGCACCTCAGGCTGCAGGTGTAATTCATACTGACTTTGAAAAAGGATTTATACGGGCAGAGGTAATTAAGTATGATGACTTCCTGAAATACGGCTCAGAAGCTGCATGCCGTGATGCCGGAAAGCTTGCCGTAGAAGGAAAAGAATATGTGGTGGAAGATGGAGACATTATGCACTTCAGGTTTAATGTCTGATTCATTACTGAATTTGATACAATCAAAATTCGGTATCGTTCAATAAAGGATTAACATATCTTTAACCCCCATGGCAATTTTTAAAACAGCTATTGAAATTTTATTTGCAGCCTGAAAAATCTATTAAATAAATCCATACAGTTGCATAATTGCAATTCATTCCCCATTTTAGCACACTGATTTTTGTTTTGATTCGACACTTTTGCCAGATAAACAAACCTTCTTTTTAATTTAATTTTTTACAAACTATGAGAATTAAAATTTCTTTTTTGCGAGACCAGGCGTCTTCCAACTCCATCCCATTGCATCACCAGAAACTCCTTTCAGCCACACTACATGAAATTGCAAGCGCAGTATCTGTTGATCCTTCACCTTTTAATTTTTCCTCCATTAAAGGAACTTCACGAATTCAAAACGGATTTATGAAATTTCTTTCAACCAAGGTTACACTGGTAATTTCGGCCCCTGATGAAAAATTTCTAAACAAGTTTATTGATGAGATTTTTACCCGTCCTTATATCACCATCGGTAAAATGAACCTTATTCCTAAAAGCAAGGAAAATATTAACGACCCTGCTTTTCAAAAGCGCATGCGTTACTTATGCATTTCGCCAATTGTTCTTATTGATCCTAATAAAGAACCTGATAAAGCTCAGGAATTGGTTAGTCCGGTTGCCCATGAGTTTTCTGATGCCTTGTTCAATGGCACATTAGACCGCATGGAAGCTATGGGTTACAGTGATGAAAAATTAAGTCAATATGCCGAGTTTGAAGTAAAACCTGATCGTGAGTACGTAGAAAAAATTCAGGATTCAGGAAAGAAGTTTGCACGCTTTTATAAAAGCTCTGAAGGCAATACCATGATGGGATATCTGCTACCTTTTACTTTATATGCACATCCTGATGTTCATGAGTTTATTTGGAAAAATGGAGCAGGTGTATTAACAGAGCAAGGCTATGGCATGATTGATATTGTGCAGTAATAAGTCTGTAATTAATTATAAAAAAGAGGCTATCCGTAAAGGTTAGCCTCTTTTTTATTTACCGGTTTCCAGCGAAATATTTTCATCGCCTTTTTGATAAGGAAGGTAAGTCATTATCAACTGAAACATTTCATCTGTTGTTTTCATATTACCGCCAATAGGCTCGCGTACAATTTGTGGCGGATAAAAAGGATTGTTTGGATTATTGGCAGTGTTATCATATTCCCCTTCTACATAAATAGTGGTGCCTGCCGGAATTTTCAGCATCTTTTTAAACGTATAAGAATATTGCCACCTGAAGTCCCATTTTTTAATTCTAACAAGTGGTATCGTATCGCTTTGTGGTGTTACAGCATATGCCAAAAATGATTTACCTAACAGATGCATATGCGGATTTATAGTAAGTAATGAAATATCAACAGGCACAGTTGCATTGGTTTTATACATAGTAATTTTGTTAGGCGGAATTACAAGTGGTGGTTCAACTTTTGAAATACCTAACGTACCTAGCTGCTTTTCAAAAGTTGGGCGTGTGGGTGGAACCGGTGAAAAGAAAATATTGTAGTATGATGAATCCCACTGATCAACAGGTGTTGCCCCAAAATGAATATCGCGTAACAATAAAGCAGCATGTTTGGTTACTTTAAAACCACCGATGCCATCTGGATAAACCAAAGCTTCCATACCCGGAAGAAAATTGGTAACGCTGCCAATAAACATGGGTTCACTGCCATCTCGACCCAGGAGATTGAGGTTATGAAACGACTCTGAAATTTCATAAGCCGTGTCCCGGTCAACTATAAACGGAGGCTTAAACAGGTTTTCAGTTTGGTCTTCATTATACAACAGCAAATGGCCATTAACATGATGAACCAGTTTTTTATTACCAGGTACAAATTCAATTGCTCGAATGAATGTATCCCGAGGTAATTCAATAGGAATTTTCATCATAATAAACTTTTCGCGATTATCCCCATGTATAAGAAAAGGCTCAGCTTTCACAATCATATCCGGCTTACCAATTGAAGAAACAGCCGGAAATTCGGGCAGTGGCGGATATTGAGTTGAATCTCCAGCAAGGCAGCCCTGTTCTACCCAATTACTTATTAAGTTAATTTCATTTTCAGTAAGATACTTTTCACCGATATAATGCACATAATCAGGATCAGCAGGCCAAGGTGGCATGGTGCGGCTTTCTGTAGTATATTTAATTGTTAGCGCATTCTTTACGCAATCATAATAGTTAAGCAAAGAAAAAGGACCACTTTGCCCCGGACGGTGACATGAGGAACAGTTTTTATAAATGACAGGGGCTATATCAGCAAAGGTTACCTTATCGCTCTTAAACAAACAGCTGTTGGTAATAGCTAAAAAAACAACAAGTAATAGAAGTTGCATTACCAAGGCTGTTCTGCAGGTCCTGCTGTGAACCAATTTGAGCATATAATTCAATTCGCATTAATAAAACAACCAGCCGGTTCGGTGGTTGTTATTTCAATTTTTTTGTTTTCCAATATTGCATCAAGGGCATCTCTAAGATAATGTTCCGTTACTTGCTGGCGTTTAACTCCCGGTGCAACAGCATAATTATCAATCTTACCCTTATAAACTACAGTGCCATTTTTGTCAAACAAAAAACACTGTGGTGTAACAGTTGCTCCAAGTATACCGGTCATTTTATAATCTGAATCGACTAACAATTCAAAGGGGATTTTATAGGTATGCTGGTATTCCCTTATTACTTCAGGTGAAAAGCCATTACCTGGAATAACGCCTGCTATTCTAATATTCTTTGTTCGGTAATCATTCCATAAAGTTCGGAGGGTTGTTGCATAACCAATACAAATAGGACACTCGGGTGAAAGAAAAACAACTACAGTGGGCTGGTTGATGGCAACAGCATTAAACGGAACTGAATTACCCTGTAAATCCGTCAACATGATTCCAGATAGCCAATTAGCCCGCTTTTCAGCAGGCTTGTTACATGATAAAACCAGCAAACCAATCCACAACAGATTTTTCATTTCGCAAATTAAGTTGCACAAATTTGGCAATAAAATAAAGGACAGAAAGAAATGTAGGCAGAAAATTTCAATTAATAAACCTGTTACTAATAACCGGATGAGGAATCATACAAGTATCTTGTTTTCCGAATACACGATATCGATGCTTTGCTATGAATTTATAAACCGGATTCCTAATAAATTCAGGAATGAGAATAAATACGTAAAGTAATTTGAAGTATGGGATCTTCCTTAATATTTTTAGAACTGCTGTTGATGAAGTATAAACCTTGTCATTTTCAATCAGAACAACAGTTTCAACTTTTTCAGAATTCAATTTGTAGCCTTTAAGCAACTCTTTGGCAACATCAGATTGCAATGAACCAAATAAAAAGTACAAAGCGTTGTCTCGTTTTATAATAAATCTTACCAAACCATTGCAAAGATTACATACCCCGTCAAACAATACAATACCATGCAGTTGCATCACTTTTTCTTGCATATTAACCGGCCTCACCATTTTCCTTAGATGGAAATATATTCAAAACCGTCATCCATAGTTGCAAATGAAGTTTTAATTCTCGCATTAAGACATTAAATTTGAAGCAAAGTTATAACAACAGTGAGTTCAGAATTACATCATAACAAAACCACACAGTTAAAATTGCTGGAAAAGAATAAGGTAAACGAGGAGTATGAGAAAAAGGAAATACTGAAACGTTACAGGGCTTTGTTGCGTGCGTGTAAATCGAATGTAACCAACGAAGACAGAAAACTAATCCGTAAAGCTTTTGATATAGCTCTTGATGCCCATAAAGAAATGCGCAGGCGGTCAGGCGAGCCTTATATTCTGCATCCGCTGGCGGTTGCCCAAATAGTTGCACAGGAAATCGGCTTAGGAACAACTTCCATTGTTTGTGCGCTGCTGCATGATACGGTTGAAGATACCCACATCAGTCTGGACGATATTGAGCAACAATTTGGCAAGAAAACAGCAAAAATTATTGATGGCCTAACTAAAATTTCGGGCGTTTTTGATCACAGCTCTTCCATACAGGCTGAGAATTTCCGGAAAATGCTGCTCACGTTAAGTGATGATGTACGTGTTATACTGATCAAACTTGCCGACCGATTACATAACATGCGGACATTAGGAAGTATGCCGCGAGACAAACAATTAAAAATTGCTTCAGAAACAGCCTACCTGTATGCTCCCCTTGCCCACCGTCTTGGACTTTATGGTATTAAAACCGAAATGGACGACCTGGTTCTTAAATATAAAGAGCCGGAAGCCTATAAGGGAATAGTTAAAAAATTAAGAGAAACCAGGCGTGAACGGGAAGCCTTTATTGAGGAGTTTACACAACCTATACACAAAGCGTTAAATGAACATGGTTTACTTTATGAAATAAAAGGGCGAACCAAGTCCATTCATTCCATTTACAATAAAATGAAAAAGCAGAACATCCCTTTTGAAGAGGTGTTTGACTTATTTGCCATTCGCATTATTCTTGATTCGGCACCCGATAGGGAAAAATCCGACTGCTGGCAGGCTTATTCAATAGTAACGGATTTTTACAAACCCAACCCCGACCGGCTTCGCGACTGGATTTCTACACCAAAAGGTAACGGTTATGAATCGCTTCATACTACTGTTATGAGCCACAGTGGAAAATGGGTTGAAGTGCAGATAAGAACACAGCGTATGGATGAAATTGCTGAGAAAGGTTATGCTGCCCACTGGAAATACAAAGAATCGAGCAGCGAAAGTGCTGTTGATGAGTGGATTAATCGTATACGGGAGATGTTAGAAAATCCCGAAATGAATGCGCTGGACTTTATTGATGAGTTTAAGCTTAACCTGTTTAGCGATGAAATATTTGTGTTTACTCCCACAGGTGATTTAAAAACACTTCCTGTTGGTGCAACAGCACTTGATTTTGCTTTCGAAATACACTCCGATATAGGTGAACGATGCATTGGCGCAAAACTAAATCACAGGCTGGTTCCTATCAGTCATAAGCTTAACAGTGGCGACCAGGTAGAAATATTAACCTCATCAAAACAACACCCTAAGGAAGACTGGCTGGAGTTTGTGGTAACTGCAAAAGCCAAGTCCAAAATAAAGTCGGCTCTTAAGGAAGAAAAACGCCAGGTTTCTGAAACAGGCAAAGAAATATTTGAGCGAAAACTGAAAAACATCAAGTTGGATAAGCAGGAATTTGATTTTCATAAACTGCTCATGTATTTCAAGCTGCCTAATGCCTCTGAATTTTACTACAGGCTTGCGAAAGAAATTATCGACTTTAGCGATGTAAAAGATTTTCTGACCAATAAAGTTAAAGTGGAAGAAAAGCTGGCATTACGCCCTGAAAACCGCAGCCTGGAAGACGTAGTTAAGCAAGTGCGCGGCAATAATGAGACTTTGGTTATTGGCGATAATCTTAGCAAAATCGATTATAAACTATCACCATGTTGTAACCCCATTCCTGGCGATGATGTGTTCGGGTTTATTACAATTAATGATGGCATTAAAATTCATCGGGTAAATTGCCCCAATGCCATTCAGCTGATGTCAAATTTTGCTTATCGCATTGTTAAAGCTAAATGGACCAATCAAAAAGAAATAGCATTCCTGGCTGGCATAAAAATCAATGGTGTAGATGATGTTGGTGTTGTAAATAATATCACAAAAGTAATTTCGAATGAATTGAAAGTTAACATGCGATCAATAAGTATCGACAGCAATGATGGATTATTTGAAGGAACCATAATGTTATTTGTTCACGACACTAAGCATCTTGATAAATTGATGGCAAAATTACAGAGCCTTAATGGTATTTACTCTGTAATAAGGATTGATTCATAATCGATTGATTTCAAAATAGGCATAGCTTAATCAAGGCACCCCGCTCATTCCAATTAATAGAATAATAGCAACTGGTTACATGGACACCTCGAAACAAATTGCCAAACATCTGCGAGAAGTATATTATGGCGGCAACTGGACAGATGTAAACCTGAAGGAAACGCTTGAAGGTTTAACATGGCAGCAAGCCATCAGGAGCATCTATAACCTTAATTCCATTGCGACACTGGTAGTTCACATGAATTATTATATCAGCAGAGCAACACGTGTTTTACAAGGTCATCCATTGTCCGGAACCGACAAAGAGAGTTTTATCCTTCCACCTATCCAGTCGCAGGCTGACTGGGAAAAACTGATTGAAAAAGTAATGTTAGAAGTTGAAACTTTTGCTCAACTTATTGAAAGGTTAGATGAAAATAAATGGTCTGAATTATTTTTTAACGAAAAACATGGTAGCTACTATCGCAATTTTCATGGCATTATCGAACATTGTCATTACCATCTCGGACAGATTATGTTGCTTAAAAAGATAATCACAGCTTCAGGTAACTGATTAGTTGCAATAAGTGATTTATTGAAACTTGTGGGATTATTATCTTTTCTTTTTTGATGATACAGATTTCTATGGCATTTTAAATATAACCACATCTTATTAAGCTGCACGATTACTTAATAACTTGGATAAAGTGCTGCAATAATTGATAGAATGAAGTCGAAGCACTATAGAAATTAAGAGAACCTGAAGCCTGTATGATGCAACACACCTTAAAATAATTCAATGAATTATAGTGACGGAATATGAAATATTAAAAATTATACATTCACATGTTGAAATAAATACAATGAGCGATATACAAGAAACTGTTAAGAATATTCTGACTGAGTACCTGCAGCAAAAACAATTACGCAAAACTCCAGAGCGTTATGCAATACTGGAAGAGATCTATGCTACCAATACCCATTTTGATGTTGACTCACTGTACTCTCAAATGAAAAATAAAAAATATGAAATAAGCCGTGCCACCATATATAATTCTATTGAACATTTTCTTGAATGCGGTTTGATTACCAAACATCAGTTTGGAAAAAACCAGGCCATGTTCGAAAAATCATATTCTTACCGTCAGCACGATCATCTTATTTGTAATGATTGTGGTGAAGTGCTTGAGTTTTGCGACCCCAGGATACAACAAATTCAAAGTATGATGGGACAACTTCTCAATTTCGAAATCACCAGTCATTCTTTAAACCTGTTTGGAAAATGCAAAACACTGCAGCAAACCGGTAATTGTGAGCGTTTGAATAAAAAGAAAAAAGCACAAAATGCTACTTCTGTATAATTTTTTACCTCGGCTTTAGTTATTAACATTGTTTTCCAAATACTGGTATCATTGATACTTCTTGTTATCCATAAACATAACTATTAAGAAACTTTATAATTTCGTCCGCTGCTTATGGATTTTAAGTTTACGATTACCGATAAAAATGATTACACAGTAATTGGTTTTGAGGGAAGTCTTATTGAGATTCACCAGGCCGACAATTTGCTAATGCAAATCGAAAATTTATTTATTCAGGATAAGCTCAAATTTATTTTGGACTTAAGCAAGCTTGAATTTATTAACAATACCGGCATAGCCTTACTGGTAAAATTGTTTTGCAAAGTGAGAAAAAATGGCGGAGAACTTGCCTTATGTAACCTCAGCAACACAATACAAGAGGCCGATGAAGGAAAAAAAATAATGAAAGTGTTTTATCACTTCGATAACGAAAAAGAAGCAACAGCCATATTATCTCAATAAACTTTAGCTTAGCTGCTTCATTCTGCAAATAAATTTGTAATTAATTCGCTTTAGAATCAAAACAGAAAAAAATCAAATTAAATTTAATGAAAACAGATGTGCTTTTAGGCCTGCAATGGGGCGATGAAGGAAAAGGAAAAATAGTTGACATGCTTGCCCCGCGTTATGATGTTATTGCCCGCTTCCAGGGTGGACCTAATGCCGGCCACACTTTGGAATTTGATGGCATAAAGCATGTGTTGCACACCATTCCATCAGGAATTTTCCATCCTGATAAAATCAATATCATCGGCAACGGTGTAGTAATTGATCCGGTAGTTTTTAAAAAAGAAATTGATGGTTTGCTAAAGCGTAATGTTGATGTACATTCCAACTTGTATATATCGCGCAAAGCCCATTTGATATTGCCAACCCATCGCCTATTGGACGCAGCCTCAGAAGCAGCGAAGGGTAAAGATAAAATTGGTTCAACGCTTAAAGGAATTGGTCCTGCCTATATGGACAAGACAGGTCGTAATGGTTTGCGAATAGGCGATATTGAAAGTGCTGATTTCAGAAAACGCTATGATGCGCTGGTCGAAAAACATAAACAACTTCTGGCTTTTTATAATTATGAATACTCTTTAACTGAAAGCGAAGGCGCATGGATGGAAGGCATTGAAATGCTGCGCAGTTTTAAACTGATTGACAGCGAGTATGAATTTGAGCAGTACAGTATTGATGGAAAATCAATACTGGCTGAAGGCGCACAAGGATCGTTGCTTGATATTGATTTCGGCTCATATCCTTTTGTTACATCAAGCAGCACCGTAACTGCCGGAACATGCATTGGCATGGGCATAGCACCATCCCGCATCGGAGAAGTTTATGGAATATTCAAAGCTTACTGTACACGCGTAGGCAGTGGTCCCTTCCCTACCGAACTTATTGATGAAACCGGTGAACTGATGAGAAAGAAAGGAAATGAATTTGGCTCAACAACAGGCAGACCGCGCAGAACCGGCTGGCTCGATTTACCTGCATTAAAATATGCCATTATGCTTAATGGTGTTACCCAACTGTGTATGATGAAGTCAGATGTGCTTAGCGGTTTTGAAAAACTAAAAATTTGCACTCAATATAAATACAATGGTCAATTAACCGGTAGGATGCCTTTTGATATTGTAAATGCAAACATAGAACCCGTTTATGCCGAGTTACCGGGATGGAATGAAGATTTAACCGGAATAAAGGATATCAGCAAACTGCCCCGGCAATTGCATAATTACATTGATTTTATTGAACGCGAATTGAAGGTGCCGGTTACTATTGTTTCAGTGGGACCTGACCGCACACAGACTATGATGCGTAAACAGGCTACTTTGAATGTAATTGCATAATTCATGAAACCGGCCATGCAAAGGCAATTCAAATGGCCTTGTAGATTTTACTATTCCTTACTTATTAGTGCAATCATTTCATTTGCATCAACAATATGCCTTTCACAAACAAAAACAACGCAGATTACCATTCAGAATGCCAACTCATTGGAGGGCGAACGGATTAATGGTGTTGATGTAAAAAAACTTATTGGCAATGTTATACTTGAGCATGAAGGTGCTTTAATGTACTGCGACAGCGCTATTTATAACAGTATTGACAATAGTGCCGATTGCTACGGAAATGTACGCATAACCAAAGGAGATAGCCTAAGAATGCAGGGAAACTACCTTCAGTATGACGGCAACAACCGAACTGCGAAGCTGGTAAAAGATGTAAACCTTACCGACTCTAAAATGGTGCTTGTAACTGACACACTATACTATGACCGGGTTAAAGAAATTGCCAGCTATACTACAAATGCGCGTATTACCGATAAGGAAAATGTGCTTACGAGCAAAAGAGGCTACTACTACACCAAAGAAAAACTCATTTATTTCAGGAACGATGTAAAGCTTGACAATGCAAAGTATTATTTAGTCTGCGATACATTGAAATATTCCACTGCAAGTAAAATTGCTTTTTTCCTGGGCCCTTCTACTATTAACTCAAAGGGAAATGACAGCACCGTAATTTATTGTGAAAATGGGTGGTATAATACCGTTAATGATAAATCCTATTTCGGGAAAAATGCAATTATTCAAAGTAAAGAACAGCAACTGAAAGGAGATAGTTTGTTATACGATAAACGTAATGGAATTGGTGAAGCTTTCAGAAACGTATCGATAATTGATACCGTGCAGCAGGTTGTCATTTCAGGCGACTATGGTAAGTTCTCTGAAAAAACAAATATATCTTATGTCACCGGTATCGTAACTCTTGCAAAATCATTTGATAATGATTCTCTCTTTTTGCATGCCGACACCTTATTTGCATCATCGGATACCCTGCGAAAGTCAAAAATGTACCACGCCTATCATCATGTAAAAATTTTCAAAACCGATTTACAAGGTAAATGTGACTCACTGGTATACACTACAAAAGATTCACTTATTCATTTCTATAAGGAACCCGTATTGTGGAGCTCAAAAAACCAATTAACAGCAGAGTTTATTTCTCTTCAGCTATCCAACAACAAAATCTCAGAAATGAATCTGCAAAATCTTGCTTTTATAACTTCCCGCGAGGACAGTTTGCGTTATAACCAGGTAAAAGGAAAAAACATGACAGGTTTTTTTGAAAACAATCAATTGAAAAGAATAGTTGTTAAAGGCAACGGGCAAACCGTTTATTACGGGCGAAATAAGAAAGAGCAGATTATTGGGGTTAACCAGGCCGAATGCAGTGATCTTGTAATTTTAGTTGACAGCAATAAGGTAAAGAAAATTACTATGCTTACTAAGCCGGATGCTACCTTCTTTCCTATTAAAGAGGCCACTCCATCTGATTTTTTATTGAAGGGCTTCAGATGGCTTGGTGATCTTCAACCTCAAAAGAAAGAAGACATTTACATCAAGTAATTTCTGTGGCATAACAGGCATTAGAGAAATTATACATGTTAAAGCAAAACTAATCTGATGAAATATATAATTTAGAAGGTGATTACTTTAATTGGGTTTTACCGTGCTTTTGACCGCACGAAGAGTTATAAAAACTCTCTATACAATTGATTTGTTAATTTTCTTAAAATTGTATTCATAACTAGCATGAAAAAGAAAGCAACTGACAAAAGCTTTATTCACAGAACATCATTTCCGGGTGGGGTAAAAGCATTGCGCGAATTTATTGACTCTAATATTCAATATCCCGAAGAAGCTGTTAAACATGGAATCAGCGGAACCGTTGCTTTACTTTTTGATGTTGACAAGAACGGAGTAGTTTCTAATGTTAAAGTAAAACACGGCATTGGTTTTGGTTGTGATGAGGAAGCAGTAAGACTTGTAAAAATGCTAAAGTACTCCTCAACAAAAAATCGCGGTTTATTTGTAGTTTTTCATGAAGCAATAAATATTAATTTCAATTTAAAAGAATACCTGCGTAAAAAAGAGCTTGAAGAATTTGCAAAGCGTAAGGAGCAAAACAATGTCAATATTAACTATACAGTAACCAATCCCAATGCCAATCAAAGATTCTCATATACAATTCCCCTGCCCGATCCTACCAAGAAATAAAATTACTTTCTCTACTATTTTTTCCCTATTGATATTCTTTGGTGAATTTGGCATAATCGATAATATTCTAAATTTGGAAACCCTGGTTCAACACACATCTGAAACATAATGTCCAAAACTAAATTCAATAAAACTATCCCAAAAAGTGTAGTTACAAAATCAACTGCAACTTTATTTAAGGCTATTGAATCGTGGTTGGATGCAAGGCAGCTTTTATTAACCGGATTAATACTTTTTATCGCAATTGCCTTCCGTATCATTTATTTCATTCAATTAAATAACGGGCCCTGTATATGGCAGCATAAATTTGTGGATAGCGATATGCACTTTTATGATTCATGGGCTAAAATTATTGCCAAAGGTGATTGGCTTTCCAACCGATCGTTTCATCAATATGATGCTAGCCACCGTTGGATAGCTGATTATTACTTTAAAACACATCCTGAAGAAGCTGCCAGATTGCAACAACAAATAGGCAATGATAAATCTCCTGACGCATTGGGAAAATTACTTTGGCAACGCTGGGATGGAGGTAAAATTTATCACCAGGATCCGCTGTACATCTACATTGTTGCTGTAATTTATAAAACTACCGGAGATGATGTAAGACATGTTTTTGTACTGCAAATGATACTTGGTGTTTTTTCAGTACTGCTAGTTTACCTGATCTCGCGAAGGCATTTCGGTAATACTGCTGCTTTAGCTTCAGGTATTATGGCTGCATTTTGTGGTCCCATGATGTTTTATGAATTGGTGCTGGTACGTGAAAGCATGATTGTATTTGCGGGATTGTTACTGGTTTACCTGATGGATAAAACCTTTGAAACAGGTTCAGTAAAAAATTTTATTTTGCTGGGTGCAACAGTAGCTTGTTGCATTTTATTAAAGTCGGTTTTCTTTCTTTTCCTGTTGCTAACTATTGCTCTATTGGTCTTTATCTACCGAAGCCAATTCAGGTTACTCACAGTTTACACAGGCTCTTTTTTAATGGGTGTAATCATAATGTACTCACCTCTGCTTATACGAAATGCTATTGTAGGTGTACCATTGATTTCACAAAATGCAATTGGCTCCATAGCTTCCATTGCATCAAGCGATGTAAACTATGATCCTGTTCAAAGCTATGTTCTAAACCTGGCCAATGCTACAACCATACTTGAAAAAACCGGTGGCAAAACCATGCCAGCATTTATCAGCTCAGTTCAAACGCATCCCAACGCTATCAGTTACTTAAAGCTTGTGCTTAAGAAGGCAGCACTGGTTTTTCACTGGTACGAATTTCCGAATAACAAAAACTTCTATTACTACCGAATACATGCACCCATACTGTGGTTTACTTTTGTTAACATGCTCATCATTGCTCCACTTGGTATAGTAGGCCTTTTAGTAGCAATTTTTCAGCGAAAAAAATTGTGGTCGATATATTTATTACTGCTTATGCATTTCCTGCTGCTTGTAGTTTTTATTGTATTATCGCGATATCGTATTCCATTTGAAGTTACATTGATTCTTTTTGCAGGTTTTGCTGTTTCAGAAATCTTACGCAACGCCCAGGTTAATCTTAAACTTACTTTATTAATGAGTGGTGGCGTACTTGCAGCAGCAATTTTTGTTGGCCGCAGTTTGCCGGAAGGTATTACAAAAATCAGGGGTGTTGATTATCAGCAACCGTATAATTTTTACTATCAGCAGCTGATAGATAAAAAGTTAGCTGAAAAAGATATTGTCGGTGCTTTACAATGTATGACTGAATTTATGGAATTAGAACCTGATGATGTAAAAAACATCAATATGAATTCAGTTGATTTAAACAGTTATCAGTTGGTGCTTGTTAAGGTATATGCTGAATTTCATGAAATTTTCTCCAACCTTTATAAACTTGCTGGCGATACCGCCAATTCAGCTAATGAACAGTTACGGGCAAAAGAGCTAAAGGATATTTCATTAATGTATGATCAGTCGGGTTCAGCTGAAAGCATTTTAATGCGTGCAGCTAAAGCTGAAGGTGAGCAAAAGCTAACACTGCTTCGTGCTGCAGTGCAGTCTGCAAGCACAGACATTAAAGTAAACCCTAATAACAGTGATGCTTACCTTTTGTTAAAAACAGCATATGAAAATTTAGGTATAACCGATTCAGCAATTTTTGTGATGCATCAATTATTAAAAATTGACAGCAATAATTTCTATGCAGCCTTTCATCTTGGCACTTTATATGGACGCTATAAAAATGATTTTGGACAAGCTATATATTACCTGGAAAAAGCGAGGTCACTACAACCTGAAAATGAAGATGTTCATATCAACCTGGGTATCGTATATGGCATGGCACAGCAGAATGACAAAGCAATTGAAATGATGCGTAAAGCCGCTGCAATAAATCCCGACAACATGAATAATCTTAAAAACCTGGAAATGCTGTTACGAAGGTTAGGAAGGAATGCTGAAGCTGATGAGGTAAAAAAGAAAATTCAAGGCTGAAAATAAAATAGCACCTTTAACATTTCTACTCCAGCATTTTCTGAAATTCGGCTTCGCTGATAATTTTTACATTCAACTCCCTGGCTTTTGTAATTTTGTTTTCACCGGGATCATCCCCAGCTAAAACAAAACTTGTTTTACTGCTTACCGAACCTGATGCCTTTCCTCCATTGCTTTCAATTACTTCTTTAATTTCATCGCGTTTATAATTCTTTAAGGTACCGGTTGCAACTATAATTAACCCTTTAAGTTTATCGCTTGCAATTTTCTTTGATGATTCATCTATTTTCATTTGCAAACCGGCTTCTTCAAGCCGCTTTACCAACTTTATATTTTTTTCTTCCTTAAAAAAGCTAATTATACTATATGCTATTTTTTCACCCACTTCCGGTGCCTCTATTAACTGCTCATATGAGGCATTAACAATGTTTGCCATACTCTTAAAATGCTGTGCAATCTTTTTTGCAACTATATCTCCAACGTAGCGTATACCAATTGCAAACAGCACCTTTTCAAATGGAACCAACTTTGATTTCTCTATACCATCAATAAGATTGGTGGCACTTTTATCGCCCATGCGTTCCAAATTCATCAGTTGTTCTTTTTTCAAATCATAAATGTCGGCAACCGAATGAAGAAGGTTTTTTCTGAAGAGCATTTCCACCGTTTCATCACCAAGCCCTTCAATATTCATGGCTTTACGAGAAGTAAAATGCTGAATACGACCAATTATCTGCGGTGGGCATCCGTCTTCATTAGGGCAGTAAAAAGCTGCTTCTCCTTCTTTACGAACCAATAAGGTATTGCATTCCGGGCAGTGCTTAATATAGTGTGTTGGCTTAGCATCATCCTTCCTTTGTGATAAATCTACACCGGTTATTTTCGGAATGATCTCTCCACCCTTTTCAACATAAACAAAATCGCCAATACGAACATCCAGCTTTTCAATAATATCGGCATTATGAAGTGAGGCACGTTTTACAACTGTACCCGCCAATAGCACAGGCTTTAAATTAGCAACCGGGGTAACAGCACCCGTACGCCCAACCTGGTATGAAATAGATAAAAGTTGTGTGGCTACATTTTCAGCTTTGAATTTATAGGAAATAGCCCACCTGGGTGATTTGGCTGTATACCCTAACTCTTCCTGCTGTGCAAAAGAGTTTACCTTTAGCACAATTCCATCAATATCAAATGGGAGATTATCGCGCTCAGTGTCCCATGTATCAATGTAGTCAAAAACTTCTTCAAGGGTTTTACATTTCACCATATGCTCGGAAATCTTAAAACCCCACTGTTTTGCTTTTTTCAGCGACTCGTAATGCGTATCAAAATTTAAATCGTCACCGAACAACGCATACAAATAACAATCAAGCTTTCGCTTAGCCACGATTTTTGAATCCTGCTGTTTAAGAGTTCCCGAAGCGGTATTACGGGGATTACGATACAATCGCTCATTAATTTCGTCATCATCATAACCCTCATCACGTAACTGAATTACAAGTTCCTCATTCATTCTGTCAAACTCTGCTCGCGGTAAAATAATTTCACCCCTTATTTCAAAGTCGTGCGGATAATCATCTCCTTTTAGCTTAAGCGGAATACTTTTTATTGTTTTAACATTAACAGTTACATCATCTCCCTGCACTCCATCGCCACGCGTTACTGCCTGCTTCAGCTTTCCATTGACATAGTTAAGCCCAATTGCCACCCCATCAAACTTTAGCTCGCACACATATTCAAAATTACTGCCTATAAGTTTTCGTATACGATCATCAAAATCTCTAAGCTCTTCTCGGCTATACGTATTCCCCAATGACAACATCGGGTAACGATGCTTAACTGTTCTAAACTCTTTTACAATTTCACCCCCAACGCGCTGCGTTGGAGATTCGGGTGTTGCTAATTCAGGAAATTTTTTTTCAAGCTCGATAAGCTCATTCAGCATCATATCAAAATCATAATCACTGATCACGGGTTTGGACAACACATAATAATTATAATTATGCTGATCAATTTCCTTTGAAAGTGTGGCAACTTTTTTTCTTGCTTCTTCTAATGACATTTTATTGTTGAATAATGGCAAATATCAACTATGGTTATTCAAAAGACAAATTTGTAAACTGTTCATTACAAAAGATTAAAGAAATATATATCAAAGTGAATTTATTTCAAAACAAACAAACATTAGCTAATGCTGCATAAACTTTAAACCAAACAAATTTTAATCTGCTTATTTAAGCATTGAATTAAAATTATATTTACTCATTACTCATAATAAAATTGCACTTAACAAAAATGAAAAAGGCACTGATAGTTGGCTCAACGGGATTGATAGGTATTCATTTGCTCCATTACTTGTGTAACGACCACAGGTACGATCGAATTAGCTTGATTTTGAGAACAAAAATGACCTCGCCTGATTTTCTCCACAAAAAAGCGGAACAGCATATTGTTGATTTTAATAACCTGGAAAATTACTCCGGCCTGTTCAACGGTGATGACATTTTTGTTTGCGTTGGAACTACTATCAATAAGGTAAAAGGAGATAAAGCTGCTTTTAGAAAAGTTGATTTTGATATTCCGGTTAATGTTGCCCGCCTTGCATTTCAAAATAATGTTAAAGGCTTTTTTGTAATCTCCTCGCTTGGTGCTGATGCAGCCAGCGGAAATTTTTACCTTAAAACAAAAGGTGAAATGGAAAATACCGTGAAACAATACAAATTTGAAAGGTTAAGTTTTCTTCGTCCATCATTATTATTAGGTCCCCGTAACGAAAAGAGAATTGGTGAGAACATTGCAAAATTATTTATGAAACCTCTTTCATTTTTATTTGCCGGGCCGTTAAGAAAATATAAGCCTATTGATGCAGATCTGGTAGCTAAAACAATGATTGAAATTGCGAATATCCAACATCCTAAATTAATTTACGAGGGCGGTGATATCTTTTCGTTTCACTCTGCCTGAACCCTTGCTGCATAATCTGTAAAAAAAGGTTGTTAACGGAAATGGGCCATTAAACCTCGCTCAAAAAAATTTATCGACCTTTAATAGGGGTATTTTAAAGTTGAACTGTCATAGTAGTAAAAGCACAAATTATACTACTATGAAACATTCATCACTAATTATCTTAACACTCGCATCCATTTTAATCCTTTCAGCATGCAATAAAGACTGCAGGCCTGTTCATGGCAGCGGAAACATTGTAACTGAAAGCCGAAACATCAGCAATTTTAATGGCATCGATGAGCAGTTATCTGCCAGGATTGAAATTACTAATGACACAGCCTATTCGGTAAAAGTTACAACGCATGCTAATTATCAAAACCTTATTGAAATGCAGGTCCACCAAGGCAAGCTGACTATCAGTTCATCAAAAACACTGAAAGATGATGAAATTACAATAGAAATTCACATGCCTCAATTAACCAGCATAAATCTCTCAGGTTCTGGTTATATCACAACTATCAACAATTTTAATACGGATAATCTTAATATTAACCTAAGTGGATCGGGTGATATTCAATATTCAGGGAATGCAGTTACCATGAGTACTAACATATCAGGCTCTGGAAAAATTGCACTTTTAGGTAATTGCACAGATCACGCTATGAAAATAAGTGGTTCAGGAACAATTAATGGTTTTGGTATGCAATGCAATAATGTTACAGCCACTATAAGTGGTTCGGGAAATATTGAAACATTCGTAAACAATTCATTAGATGCCACAATTTCAGGAAGTGGCGATGTCCTATACAGGGGAAACCCGGTAGTTACAACACACATCTCCGGCTCAGGCAATGTGATTCATAAACAGTAAGACTTAATTGATATGGCTCAAAATAAAATTACCGGCAGAAAATATCTGCCGGTAATTCTTTGATAGGCACCCCAAACTATTTGTTAACCTCCACCAGGTGTTTTTCATTTAAGTTATCACCAGATATCCGGATTAAATATGACCCGGGCAACCAATTTACAATATCAATTTTTTGCTCTTTGCTGGTTATAGTGCTTCTTAAAATTTCTTTACCGGTTATAGCATAAACGATAAGAGTTAAATTCTTATTCAGAAGTGCATCTTGCGTGCTTGTAACATTCAAAATATCCTTTGCAGGATTGGGATAAACATTAAAATTTAAATCGGGCTCCTCTGGCAAGGGTAAGCCGGATGTGCTCGTAACTGTAAATGAAACGGAGTCTGTTGGGCCGGGATTAATGCCAGGGTTACATGGTGCAGGTAATGCCCCGTAATCTACATGATAAACGAAATTGTAATTGCCTGCCGGTAATGGGGCAATTGCAAATGTGTCAGTAGCATCGCAAATAAATGTAAGCATTCCAAGACAATGCACTGAACTAGCATAAATGGTATTCTGATTAACCGACATTACCTGGAAATGCTGGTCGCAACTCCCTGAGGGAAAACTGCAATCAGCCAAAATATAAATGGTATCGTTAATGTTAGGATTAGCGGGCTTCACTGTAAGTGAATTAATCCATTGAGCATTTACTGCATTAAAACTGATGCATAGTGAAACCAGGATTGTAAATGTTGTTTTCATGATGTAACTATTTATAAACATAAATGTATTCATTTTCAGAAAACCAAATTTATCCATTTCAAAATTTAATGTTTCTGATAAAAATCTTTAGCCTTGTCAATCGTCTTCCGAAGACAATTCAGTTACCTTTATTTTTTCATACAGATTGGCAATGGCGCAGCAAAACAATAACAGAAACAAAACAAAAAAGGATGAAGCAACTAAAACAAGAATTACAAGAGAAAATCTAAGGCAATCATTATATCTTTTCAATTATCTAAATCCCTATCGATCAAAATTTGTGCTTGCACTGGCCTGCATTGCCTTGTCGGCATTTACCACCAGCCTATTCCCCTTTTTACTTGGTAAAATGATTGATGCTGCTGTTCCCGGATCTGCGGAAACACTGCAACAAGTTAATACTTTTCAAAATGGTTTCGCCCCGGGATTAAAACATATATCACTTGGCCTGAATACCATCATCCTTCTCATCCTTGCCCAGCTCACCATTCAGATGTTTTTTTCATTTATGCGTGTTTACCTGCTCACAGAGGTAGGTGAAAAATCACTTGCCGATATGCGCAAAGATGTCTACAAAAAACTACTGAGTATGCCCATGAATTTTTTTACTGAAAAACGTGTAGGTGAACTAAGCAGCCGCATATCGTCTGATCTTTCGCAAATTCAGGATGCCATTTCATTTACCCTTGCTGAATTTCTTAGAGGAGTTTTCACATTAATAATAGGTCTTGCATTTATTTTCTGGATAAGCTCAAAGCTTGCCTTAATAATGCTTTCAGTAGTGCCCATACTTGCCATACTTGCTGTTGTTATTGGCAAATACATTCGCAGGATGAGCAAGAAAGCACAGGATCAGCTTGCCGAAAGCAGCACAATCGTGCAGGAAACATTCCAGGGCATAAGTATTGTAAAGGCATTTACAAGTGAGTTTTTTGAAATTAAACGTTATACTAAAAGTATCAGCTCAGTAGTTGAAACTGCCATAAGAAATGCACGATACCGGGGAGCATTTGTTTCATTTATGATTTTTAGTGTGTTTGGTACAATAGCTTTTGTAATGTGGTATGGTGCCAACATGATTAAAACAGGAGAACTTACAACAGGTTTGCTTACCATGTTTGTTATTTTTTCGGTATTTGTTGGAGGAACGTTTGCCGGCTTTGCTGATATGTTCAGCCAGCTACAAAAAACTTTAGGTGCAACACAAAGTATTCGCGAAATACTTAATTCGGAAGGTGAAGACGTTGAATTGACTAATGCGCCTTTACTTGCTGAATATAATTTGAATGGTAACGTGCGTTTAGAGCATGTTGCATTTTCCTATCCATCGCGACCTGATGTACCGGTGCTAAAAGATGTCACATTTAGTATAAATGCTGGTGAGCAAGTTGCAGTGGTTGGTTCAAGTGGTGCAGGTAAAAGCACACTTGCTTCATTATTACTTCGTTTTTATGAACCCGCCAGCGGAACCATTTATTTTGATAATAAAGAAGCACTTTCAATTCCTTTAAGCCAGTTGCGAAAACAAACTGCATACGTGCCCCAGGAAGTACTATTGTTTGGTGGCAGCATAAGAGAAAATATTGCTTATGGTAAACCTGATGCAACTGAAGCCGAGATAATTGATGCTGCAGCAAAAGCTCATGCTGATGAGTTTATCAACCGTTTTCCGGAAGGTTACGATACCATTGTTGGCGAGCGTGGCATTAAACTTTCAGGTGGCCAGCGACAACGCATTGCCATTGCACGCGCAATTTTAAAAAACCCGGTGTTATTGATACTGGATGAAGCAACAAGTTCGCTGGATAGTGAGAGCGAACAACTGGTACAGGATGCACTTGATCAGCTCATGAAAAACAGAACTTCACTGGTTATAGCGCACCGCTTAAGCACTATTAAAAATGCTGATAAAATTATTGTGCTTGATAATGGAATGGTTGTAGAATGCGGCACTCATACCCAATTGCTGAGCTTGCCGGGTGGACTTTACAGAAAACTCATTGAAATGCAGTTCGAAAACCTGCTGATCAGCTAAAATTATTGATTTAAGCGGCTATGTTTCCTTAATTATCGATATTTCTATATTTTTGATTTCATAAAAAACAAACAACTATGAAATCAAAAATTTTACTCATTACATTACTGGTAACATTGCTTTTTGGCAATAGTTATCTGAACGCACAGGTATCATTATGTGGAACACCTTCAGGACTAAACGCAACTAATATTACATCCAATTCTGCTACGGTTAAATGGAATGCCGTGGCAGGTGCAATTGTTTACAATGTTCGTTATCGTTTATCACCTGCTCCGGTCAATACCTGGTTAACATTGACTACAACTGCAGATAGCGCCAACCTGTTTAATTTGTTAAGCAATACTCTTTATGAATACCAGGTGCAGGCCGGATGTGGTTCAAATGGTGCGATAGTTTTAAGCGCATGGTCAACCATCAATTATTTTACAACATTAGGTGGTGGCACATCTTGTAATGTCCCTGCGGGATTATTTACTGATAGCATTAGCACAACTTCAGCCCGCACTAACTGGAACTCTACAGGTGCTAATTCATACCGTGTGCGCTATAAGGTAGCCGGCACAGCAACATGGACTACTGTTAGCACTGCCAATACACATAAAAAACTGACCGGGCTTATGCCTAATGCGACTTATATCTGGCAGGTTCGGAGTGTTTGTATAGCGCCATCAGGTGTTAAAACTATGAGTGCATTTTCACCATCAGTTACTTTTCAAACCCTGGGTTTAAATGCATGCCCTACTCCTACTGGTTTAACAGCTGTTTCTTCCTCGCTGAGTAGTATTTTACTCAGCTGGAATTCGACAGGTGCTGCTGCGTATAATATACGTTATCGCAATTCCAATACCAGTGCATGGGTGGTTACCACATCAACAACCAATTCTAAATTACTTACAGGTCTTCCTTCAGGAGCAAGTTATGAATGGCAGGTTCAAAGTGTTTGTGCCATCAATCCGGGCGCTGTTACCTTAAGCCCTTGGTCCGCTTCATCATATTTCACCTTCCCTAGTCCAATGGTTATCAATCCTAATCCTGTAAGCAGCATAGTTAATTTAAATTACACGGCAGCCGTATCCGAAAAAGTAATGGTTACCATCCGCGATTTTTATGGTGTAACTTATACCTCAGCTAACTTTAACGCCACAGGTGGAAGTAACCAATTTACAATTGATGTTAGCCATTTGAAAAATGGATTGTATTATATGGAACTAGTTGGAAGCGAAAGCATAGTAGCCACTAAATTCTATATTCAGCATTAACAACTGTGTTTAATGATATAAAATGCCACCTGTAGAGGTGGCATTTTTTTTACTTTTAGATTAAATCAGGTTCGCTGATACCTAACCATAATCCTGAGATTTATTTGCAGGAATTATAATTTTGTCCTGAATTATCTGGAATGACTAAATATATTCTGCTTACCTGGGTGTTATTAATTTTCAATAATTCATTTGCCCAACAATTGAATACTGCTGACTCCGTAAATTATCATGATATTTATTCGGTTGGCATTGGTGCGCATTATGGATTTATTTTTGCCCATTCTAAAGACGTTCAAAACACTAAAGGCGCTCATCCATGGGCTGTTGAATTGGATATTAACCGACAGATTGTGCGTAATGAATCGTGGAAGGAATGCAGGTGTTATCCCCGTACAGGATTGGTTCTTTCCTACTTCAACCTTAACAACGAAGTGTTGGGTCAAAGTTTTAATGCTGCATGGTATATTGAACCATTTTTATCAACATCACATCGTTTTAATTTATCAATGAAAGGTGCTGCAGGTTTATCATATTTAACCAACCCTTATGATGCTGAAACCAATCCAGAAAACATGTCATACAGTATGCATATTAATGCCTACCTGGCTTTGGGTCTTGGCGGCAATTTTAAAATCGGTAGAAATTTATCCGCTAAAATTTCGGCTTATTACAATCACATATCAAATGGTGGCTTAAAAGATCCGAATAAAGGGATTAACTGGCCTGCTGCTACGGTACAAATATTCTATGTTATAAATCCTGCTAAACTTCCTGATAAGAATTCAGTAGCTAAAAAGGACTACACCAATGCCCCCTTACGTAAAGATGTCATTGCCTATCTTACCCAGAAGGATGTTTATTTTATCGGTGGTGCCGGTATAACTGTAAGCCGTCAATTAAGTGGTATGAATGCCATAACGCTTGGAAGTGAATTGACACTTGACTATAATCTAAAACACAAAATGGAGGCTGACAGCCTATATGGTAAGAGTTACCTGCTTGCCGGTTTTATGGCCGGGCATGAATTTCTGATGGGTAGGTTTAATTTCAGCCAGCTACTGGGCATTTACCTGTTCAATCAATCAGGTTATTACACATTGCTTTACCAGCGTTATGGGCTTACATATTCTATTACCAAAAATTGGGCTGCCGGCATTAATTTGAAAGCACATGGTAATGAAGCTAACTTTCTTGATGGAAGGCTTATCTATAGTTTTTAAATAACTCAATCCGCATTCATTCTTCGGTACCGGGAATTTTTAAATCAGCAAGAGCTCTTATGAGTGCCTTATTAGAAGAATAAACTTCACGATAAACATTAATAAGATTAGCAGAATCGAGTTCCATTATTTTTCCTTCTTTAACTGCTGTAACCAAAAGTGAAAGCGCGCTATCATAGTTCAATCGGTTTTCATTATTCAATTGGCCAAAATTCATTTCAGTCATTTTATTTGAATCATCAAGAATTGTTTCAAGCTTATCATAAAAAATTCTAGACCTGGCCTGAATTTGTTGGTAGAATGAAAATAAACTGTCATTAGCCGATGATTTAAATTCGTCAAGATTATGACGTATATCTTTCAGATTCTTCATGGAACGGAGTACATGACGTATTATATTAATCTGACGATCTTTCTGAACGACTTCAGGTTCGGTTAAATCAATGGTATAAATTGCAGCTATGTATTCAAGTATTTCGCCTTCCAAGGTTTTAAGCTGCTCATAATTTTCAGTAAAAGA
>JBGARN010000140.1:0-8656 GCA_044230205.1 Bacteroidia bacterium | reverse complement strand
TTTCAAAATCTTCAGGCTTGAACTTTACTTCAGGCTTTTGCCATATTTCCGATTTACCGGTTGCTATATCATACTTGTAAATAGTTGGAGGAAAAGTGAATGAAGTAAATGTGTAAAACAAAATTTTATCATCCATATTACCACCAAAACCACCGGCTGTTCCAATTTCAGGTAAAGTAATTTCACGCTCAAGGGTGCCTTTATAATCATATTGATAGGCGCGTGTTGTTACATCCTTCAAATAATCAACCAGGATTTTTCCACCGCCTGTTGTTGCACCCATTAGTAATTCTGGCTTCTCAGGTATAATATCTTTCCAGTTGGCCTTAGCAGGATTTTTCGGATCAATCAATACCACGCGCTGATTAGGAGCACCGGCATCGGTTTGCATCAGCAATTTATCGCCATCATTATTTATGATAGATGCATTATCCTCAAAGCCCGGAAAAATTAAACTAAAGTCTTTTTGATTTGATGATAAATCCCTGCAGTATAATTCAGTTCCGTCAGTTCCTTCACTTACATAAACAACCAGGAATCTTTCATCCTCTGTGGTTTGAGCCCCGAAATAACGCAACGGGTGTTTTTTATCTTCATAAACAAGTGCATCTTTTTCCTGTGGATCGCCAAGCTTGTGATAAAATATTTTATGAAACCTGTTCTGATTCGATAACTCTTTGCCCTGCTCAGGTTTGTCGTAGCGCGAATAGTAAAAGCCATCGCCCTTCCATGCTGCACCGCTGAATTTTACCCACTCCAGCTTATCACTCAATAATTTTTTAGTGGCTATTTCCATCACATAAATTTCCTGCCAGTCGCTTCCTGATTTATTGATGGCATAGGCCATATACTTTTTATCTTTTGATGTGCCCAGTAATGAAACTGCCGAAGTTCCGTCAGCACTCATTTTATTCGGATCAAGAAAAACCTCGGGTGTTCCATCCAGACCTTTCTGAAAATAAATGACGCTTTGATTCTGCAATCCATCATTTTTACTAAAGAAATAATATTCGCCTGCACGGAATGGAGATGAATATTTAGGATAGTTAAAAATTTCTGTCAGGCGTTTTTTGATGTTATCACGAAATGGGATTTTATCCAGGTAATCAAACGTAACTTTATTTTGAGCCGTAACCCACTCTTTCACATTTGCAGCTGTATCATATTCAAGCCAGCGATAAGGGTCTGCCACCTTCGTTCCGAAATAATCATCAACAACACTGTCTTTTGAAGTAACAGGATAAGTTAACTTTTCATTCATAGTTTTATTTTCATGCTTTTGACTACATGCTGAATTTAACATAGCTAATATTAATGTACTGCTTAAAAATGACAGAGATGATTTCATTTCTTGTTATGTTGAATTAATTTAACTGTTCTGATGTTTCTGAAAATTCAATGCCCATTGGTGAAATTGCAATCAATATGTTTAACGGTAAAAACGTGAGCAACACTCTGTCACTGTAATACCTGTTGGCGCCATTGTTATCCAGCAACACATCTTCTACCGGGTAACCAATAATCCGGTTCCACAATTCATCATTAGTCTTATCAATGGTTTGCAATTTTATTTGTCCTTTGAATTTTTCAAGCAGGGCAATCTTCTCTGCTTCTATATCAACATGCTTAATTTCCAGGCAATCACAAAGATCGGATGCTGCTATAGTTAAGCTGGTATTATCAATAAATCTGAATTCTATATAATTAAGCAGTTCTATTATGTCGCTAGTATTGGCTGCATTAATCCAATAATGAAAGAGCACATTAGTAATTTGCTGACTTTCCAATTCCTTCAGCAGACGCAATTCCTCTGCTGAAAAGAATTTAGGCTCATGAATAATTTTTTCTTCTTCGCTCATCATGCAATTTTAAATTGTGAAAATATAATTGATAAGCGTAGCTTACTTATTAATGCCTTATATTATGGGTTCATTTAAGAATAGTTTAACAGGGAAGATGGTTTGAGGTTGAATATTGAAATGACTGTTTAATGCACAAAAAAAGCCGCTCATAAATGGAGCGGCTTTAAAATTATTTCAGCTAAAGTTTTAATTCGAACTTTCAGTGCCGGGCGATTTACGCTGAGGGCGATACACTTCTGTTTTAATTTCTTCTTCAGTTTTTACAACAGGTGCATCATTTTTCGGAGCTTCCGTTTTAGGAGCCTCAGGTTTACTTCCATCATGCCTTGGTGAATGATGTGGCTTTGACCCATGTGGCTTAGAGGCTCCATGCGGCCTTGGTGCACGTTCTGTTCGCTCCGGCTTATCAGGCATGCCTTCAGGCTTTGGTAAAAGTATCTTGCGCGATAATTTAAGCTTACCTGTTTTATCATCCACACCAATCAGTTTTACTTTTATTACATCGCCTTCCTTAAATACTCCATCCATGGTTCCTAATCTTTCATGCGCCACTTCCGAAATGTGGAGCAATGCATCTTTACCAGGCATAATTTCTACAAATGCTCCATAGCTCTGTATGCTTTTTACTTTGCCTTCATACACTTCACCAACTTCGGGCACTGCCACTATTGCACGAACGCGCGCCAAGGCAGCATCCATGCTTTCTTTGCCAACAGCTGCTATCTGTACATATCCTTTATTATCTTTCTCTTCAATAGTAATGGTAGTTCCTGTTTCGCGCTGTATTTCCTGTATGATTTTTCCACCGGGTCCGATAACTGCACCAATAAATTCTTTATCAATAATAAGTTCAGTAATGCGGGGTGCATGTGGTTTATAGTCGGGGTTAGGCTCAGCAATTACTTTTTCCATTTCGCCAATAATGTGCAGGCGTCCCTGCCGTGCCTGCTCAAGCGCCTGTGTAAGCACTTCATACGGAAGCCCTGTAACTTTCAAATCCATTTGGCATGCGCAGATACCGTTTTTAGTTCCGGTAACTTTAAAATCCATATCACCCAGGTGATCTTCATCACCAAGAATATCACTAAGCACTACAAATTTTCCTTTACCATCACTGATCAATCCCATGGCAATACCTGCAACAGTTGACTTCAACTTTACACCGGCATCCATCAATGCTAAAGAGCCGGCACAAACTGTTGCCATACTTGATGAACCATTGGATTCAAGAATATCACTTACCACACGAACGGTATATGGATTTTCAGAATCGGGCGGAAGTACTTTTTTAATACTGCGCATAGCTAAATTTCCATGACCCACTTCTCTTCTCCCTGTTCCGCGGTTAGGACGAACCTCGCCTGTAGAAAATCCGGGGAAATTATAATGCAGCATAAACTTCTGTGATCCTTCAATCATAACACCATCAATCAGCTGCTCATCCATTTTACCACCTAATGTAACTGTGGTTAATGATTGTGTTTCGCCACGGGTAAAAACAGATGAACCATGTGCAGAAGGAATATAATTCACTTCACACCATATAGGTCGTATCTGAGTGGTAGAGCGGCCATCAAGTCGCTTGCTTTCATTCAGTATTGCATCACGCACTCCGTCATATTCAACATCATGATAATACTTGTTAATCAGTACTTCTTTCTCAGCCAATTCTTCCTCGCTGAACTGTGTTTTAAATTCATCGAGTATAGCTTGAAAAGCTTCACTGCGTTTATGCTTATCAGTATTTCCGCTGAGAGCAACTTCATATACTTTTTTATAAGTAGCTTCTTTAACTTTTGCACGCAACTCTTCATCATGAGTTTCATGGCTGTATTCCTGCTTGGTTTTGCCGCCAATTTTTGCAAGTAATTCTAACTGTGCATCGCATTGCGATTTAATGGCTTCATGGGCAAGGCGGATCGCTTCCACCATATCGGCTTCCTGCACCTCATTCATTTCGCCCTCAACCATTACAATGTTGTCTTTGCTTCCGGCAACTATTAAATCAATATCAGCTTTTTCCAAATCAGCGGTATTGGGATTTACTACCATTTTGCCATCAACGCGTGCTACACGTACTTCGGAAATAGGTCCGTTAAACGGAATATCAGAAACGGTTAACGCTGCAGATGCTGCAAGCCCTGCCAAAGCATCGGGCATAATATTTTTATCGGCCGAAATCAGGGTAACCATTACCTGCACATCAGCATGATAATCTTCAGGAAACATAGGGCGCAATGCGCGGTCAATAATACGGCTGATGAGAATTTCATATTCTGACAGGCGTGCTTCGCGTCTGAAAAATCCACCGGGAAAACGACCTGCAGCCGCATATTTTTCCTGGTAGTCAACGCTTAATGGTAAAAAATCAACTCCTTCTTTTGCTTCTTTATTAGCACATACAGTGGCTAATAACATACAATCGCCCATGCGTACTACAACGCTGCCATCGGCTTGTTTGGCAAGTTTGCCGGTTTCTATTGTAATTGATCTGCCATCGGGCAGCTGAAAAGTGTGTGTAATTGGTGTCTGTGACATCTTAATAGTAAATTAAATTTAATGTTGAAAACCGGTTTCCTCTTTGCCCGGCTTTTTTTTGTGAATATAAACTGAGAATATTTTTTGGAAGGTGCTAAGGTAGTATTAGAAACCAATCTGAAAGGAAAAATCGATAGTTTACTAAAACAAAAAAGGCAATCCGAAAATTGCCTTTTTCCTGTTATATTGTTATTTACGAATACCAAGTTTTTTAATGATAGCCCGGTAACGGCCGATATCATTCTTTATAAGGAAATCGAGGTGGCTCCTGCGCTGCCCAACCAGCTTGATAAGCGATCGTTGAGTAGAATAGTCCTTAGGTTGTTTTTTTAAGTGTTCTGTTAAATCATTAATACGTTTGGTGAACATTGCTATCTGGCTCTCTGCCCCACCTGTATTGGTTTCACTTCCACCGTAGGTTTTAAATAGTTCTTTCTTTTCTGTTGATGTTAACATCGTGTACTTTTATTGAATTAAATTTTTGGGACGGCAAAAGTAGCAATTATGTTTAAAGCAGCAAATTTTGAATATGGTTTCTTAAAGCATTGAATTTCAATTGCAAAATTCAATTCAATGTACACTATTTTGAATTAGCATAAGACTCATTTGTAACACACTATATTTAAACCTTTGCCGGCAATCAAATCACCATGCTATTTTAACAGCTCATCTGCCTTTTTCCTTGCATCATTTACCACTGCGTCAGCCTGCTTATTTCCTTCGCTTATAATTTGATCTGCCTTTTTATCTGTTTCTTTTCTCAATTTGTCGGCAGCTTTTTCAGCACCCATTTTTGCTATGGGGTTACTGCCAGCCTTTTTAATAAGTTCATCTGCTTGCTTATACCCTTCTTTTTTAACCTGATCAGCAGAAACCTTTGCAGCATCTTTTATCTGTTTAGCTTTTATTTCTGCTTCAGCAATTAGCTTATCAGCTTGCTTGCGCGCTTCTTCCTTACCTTTTGCTATAGCTGCTTCTTTAACTGCTGTTGCTGCATTTTTTGCCGATTCGCCAGCATTGGTTGTTATTACGGGTTTGTCAACTGTGCCGCCTATGCCCACATTTACCTTCATTGGATCGGGAATGGTAATGTTTGAGCCCAATGCTGCATTTGCTTTTGAAATCATTCCTGTCATTGCTGACTGTGCTGCAGCGGGAATAAGCGATTTAGGAATTTCCAATTGCATTTTATACGAAATAGTCCTGTCAAAACCATTACTGCCTTCTATGCCCGCTTTAGCTCCGGCAAGCACAGTGTTAAATGGTTTTACGTGTACTCGTCCGTCAATAAATTCAAAATCAAAATTGAGGTCTTTCATTTCAAGCTTTTTGTACTGCTCCATTTTAAGCACATCAGCCAGTTTATTAAGGGGTTCAAAATTTGCAACGGTTACATTTTTTGATAAGAATCGTCCGCCACCGGTTAGTGACGTAAGAACAGGCGACATAGCCTGGTCAAGCTTTCCTTTTACATTGAGTGTAGTAGAAAATTTTCCGTTAGCACGTTCAGCAACCGGTGCCATTTTAGAAACCGAGCTGAAGGTTTTCACAGTTTTCTGAATATCAAAATTACTGATGTTCATTGTATAGGCAATATCTGGCTGCTTAACATTTTGAGTTCCATACAAGCCACTCATAGTAGCGGTTCCATCAAGCGTATTGAATGCGATGCTCTCAATTTTAAGCACAGCATCACGAACAGATACTTTCCCCTTAAGGTTTTCGATAATCATATTATCGTACAAAATTTTTGACACTGATGTATTCATAACAAAATCAACATTAGAAGGAATTTCAACAACATTCATCATTGTAGTGTCTTTAGCTGCAGCTTCTGCATTTGAAGCTGGTTTATTAAACATCTCATTTATATCAAGCAAGCTGGAACGTATATTGAGTGTGGCTTTCAGTGTTTCATTTTTTAAATAATACGCTAAGAAATTGTCCAGTGTGCCATCGGCCTGCAAATTGCTGCTCCCGGTTTTTACATCAAAGTTATTAAGTGTAACATTTTTAGGATTAAAGGTGAGCATCACCTCCTTTATGTAGGCACCTTGTTTAAAATCATCGCTTTTATAATTCATATCGCTTAAGCGGAGCGAACCCGCAGCATTGAAATTTTCATACTGTTGCTTTTCAATAGCTGAGTAATGACCCTTAACAACAAGGTCAGCTTTAAGAATTCCGTTCAGGTCAGTGCCTTTATCAATTGGAACAAAATTCTTAATGTTTGCAAGATTCACTGTTCCTTTTAATGAGGCATCAATATCAGGATCACTTACAGGTGTGGTTACATGCAGGCGAATATCGAATGGTTCAGCACCAAGCTCGGCATGCATACGCTTTAAATCTATTACAGTATGATCAGTGATTCCATCAGGATTATTTATTTTCAAATCAACCTGCACATTATTAACTGCAGACGGGAGTGAAGGATACTTAAACATTCCGTTTTCAATCACCAGGTTAACAGCATAAGCCGGTATAGAGGTTTCGTTATAGACACCTTTCACAAAACCTTTAGCAGCAAGCTTTCCACTTGTTTTTATACTGTTAAAATCTTTGGCATAAATTACAGGTATTAAAGAAATAAAACTTTTAAAATCGTTTTGTTTTACGGTCCACTTAACATCAGTAACAATATCATCACCTGGCATTGAAATAAAACCATCAAATCCTAATGCCAGTTCGTTAAGCCTGATTTCATTTTCTTTAAAAACAAACTTCATATTCTTCATATCCATATCAAGGTCGGCCTTCAGGCTGCTTTTTACATCCGACAAATATTTTATTCCGCCATACCAAACATTACTTTGTTCAATAGTGGTGATTGTACTTAATATAAACTGATCGCTGGTAAAATCTCCTTTACCGTTATGTGTTAAATCGGTTAAACTCAATTTTAAATTAAGTGATGCATCATCGTAACTAATTTTTCCGTTGTTAATAGCATAACTATTTAATGCCAGACTAAAATTTGAGCTCTCAGTAGTTGAAGCAGCTGCAGTTGAATCAGCTTTAGCAATGTTATAGTTGGCTGTTCCGTCCTTTAATACGATAATATTGATATACGGCTTATCAAGTACAATTGAATTTATTTTGTACTGCGAACCTGAAATCACATCCCATAAATTAAGCTGTAGCTTTAGCTGCTCAACTCTTGCCAGTGTATCTCCCTCAAATGTTTTTACACCGACAATGCTGAAGTTATCAAGCCTGAAGGTTAGCTGCGGAAAACTACTCAGCAGCGCTAAATCAAACCCGCTGAATTCAACCCTAGCGTCAATTGTTTTATTGATTTCGTCTTTTGCTTTGGCAATAATTTTATCCTTAAAAATAAAAGGAACTGCAATCAGCGCGGCTACCAGCACAATAACAGACACGATAACTATTACGAAAATTTTTTTCATAGCAGAGTTCAATTGTTATTTGATATTAAACAAGTGTGAGAATTTCGGAGGATTATTAAGCGGTAATAAATACCTGTAAAAGCATAACGCCAAAATTAGGCCATGTATTTTAATAAACAACCATAAAAAAACCGGGCACATGAAGCCCGGATTAAGTGGAGAAGATGGGACTCGAACCCACGACCTCTTGCATGCCATGCAAGCGCTCTAGCCAACTGAGCTACATCCCCGTTTGCGGGCGCAAAGAAATAAAATGTATTGAACAACAGAAACCTGAATTCGGCAAACCTGTTTTTCAATAAACTTTAACAACTCAATTCACGTATTGCACCATACGCCATAAGTCCGACTCCAGTTTCAAGAGCACGTTCATCTATATCAAAAGTTGAAGTATGAACTGATGATGTTATACCACGTGCTTCATTGCGTGTGCCTAAACGGTAAAAACAGGCATTGGTTACCTGTGAATAATAGGCAAAATCTTCTGCAGCCATCCAGATATCAAGATCAACTACATTTTCTTTACCAAGGTAATCAATTGCAAAACTGCGCATACGCTCCGTTAATCCCGGCTCATTTTTTAGTGCAGGATAGCCTTTAAGAATTTTAAACTCACATTTACCACCCATGCTCTCAGCCAGCATGCCGGACATGTGCACCAGTTTCTCATGAACCTGCAAGCGCCAGCCTTCATCAAGAGTTCTGAAAGTGCCCTCTACATAAACTGAATCAGGAATTACGTTAGTGGCACCATTAGCTATCACTTTGCCGAATGAAAGTACACTGGGCATTGTTGGATTTGCATTGCGGCTAACGATTTGCTGCAATGCAACAATAATATGAGCT
>JBGARN010000139.1:0-8816 GCA_044230205.1 Bacteroidia bacterium | reverse complement strand
AGTTGGATAAGGAATGAATTCTTTTTCCGAATAAAAGCTTATTAACTTCACATTAGTAACATCAATCGCAAATGGAGTAAAGTGTGAGTGATATTTTTGCTGAGCTTTATATGGCAACTGGCTATCACTTTTTCGATCACCGTCAGAGAATGGTTTTATTTCCTTGAAATAATGATTCCAAATAAAAGCTGCAAAAGTTAAACCGATGTCAACATTTTTATGTTCATTATAATGTTGAATTAAAAATGGCAGGCGTGTCAACTCATCCAGATGAAAACTTCCACCCAGAAATGATATAATCAATACTATTGATATTGCCTTTCTCATTTGATAATCAAGTTGACATAAATTATACCATTGCTTAAATACTTCAATTACCTGCCTTTTTTACATTTCAAATAAAGATATTAGAACTAACTTTTGACATGACCTAAATCATACTTCATCTACATCAATTAATAATTGGCTCTAATACTCATCGAAGAAATGCTATTAATAAATCACCAGAAATTTTTAGATGCTGGATTGGTAAATTCAAATGCTGAACAGGAATTGCAAATATCCCGCTATTTAATGGCATTTAAATTCCTCAAAAGGCTGATTGCAGTTATTGCAATAATGTAAGGCTTTGCAGGCTGTACTTCCGAATGGAGCGGTAAGCTTAGTATTGAGTGAATTACAAAAAGGGCAGGGAACTTCGTTCTTCTTACGATTTAAAATTGCTGATAAATGATCGCTGGTCGATTTTTTAGGTGGCGCTATTCCGTATGCGCGAAGCTTTTCCTTGGCTGCTTCTGTCATCCAGTCAGTAGTCCATGCAGGAGCAAATACAGTTTTAATTTTGAAATTTTCAACTCCCTTTTGATGAAGTGTTTTCTGAATTTCTTCTTCAATGGCACGCATTGCCGGACAACCTGAATAGGTTGGTGTAATGGTTATAATAAAAATATCATCTGCAAGACTCACATCACGTAATACCCCCAGCTCCTCAATAGAAAGAACAGGAACTTCAGGATCTTTTACTTCATGTAATAAATTCCTTACCTGGCCAATATTTAAGATTGCTTCCATTTCAACAGCAGAACCAGAAATGAGTAATTGCTTTTTTCATTTCACCGGTAATTACCATTTAGCGTCAGGATAGGCCCTTGGTAAAAACTGCATTACAGCCAGCATATGGCCCAGATACTCTGTGTGTTTACCCTGGCGGCTTCCGGTACGCATAAATCCGGGAAATGTTTGAGGCACTTTGAGTTTTGCCACATTAATTATCTTAAGAACTAACTCACTCCATTTATTTTTTACTTTTTGCTGGTCAGCAGCTATACCTTCATTTAATAATAAGGTGTCTGCTTCATCGGCATCAAATAAGTCATCCGTAAATATCCAAAGACTGTCTAACGCTTCCTGTAAACGTTGATTGCTTTCATCTGTTCCGTCACCCAGGCGTAACATCCAGTCAGATGAATGCCGTAAGTGATATTGCATTTCCTTTGCCGACTTCTCTGCGAACGCTTTTATGGTTTCATCTTTACTTGACTTCAATTCTTCATAAAGGAAAACCAGGTAGGCACTCACCAAAAAATGGTTTGCTGTTACATAGCCATAGTCATTCAATGGCTGTTCACACAATAAAAGATTTCGAAATTGCCATCCATCACGATGGAAAGCAAGATAATCCTCATCATTGCCCTTTCCTTCTATTTGTGCTGCATAACTCAACATGATGCGACTTTGACCAAACAGATCCAGTGACATGTTGGTGAGTGCAATATCTTCTTCAAGTAACGGGCCGTGACCACACCATTCAGAAAAGCGTTGTCCTAAAATTAAACTTGTATCTCCTAACCGGAGCGTGTATTCAAATAAAGCTTCCTGCTTTGTCATTTTAAAATGTAATTATGGTTTGTATGGGCATAGCAAATAAACGTCAGCTACTAATCTCCAACAAACTTGTAGTTATCAGGTGTCTTATAAAAATTGGGGTTGCGATAAATTTTATCATTGGCCGGATCAAAAAATGCTCCTGCGTCAGCAGGTGAAGAAGCCGTTATTGCAAAAGATGGTATAACCCAAATGTTAATTGCTTCATTTCTGCGCGAGTATACATCGCGGGCATTGAGTAATGCCATTTCCTTATCGGTTGCCTTCACGCTTCCTGCATGTTCATGTGGCGCCCCTTGTTTCTTTTGTGTAAAAACTTCCCACGTAATTAGCTTTGGTACTTCTTGTGACATACTAATTTGGTTTTTGTAATTAATTATCTGATGTAATCGGCTTATTAAATCAAGCTCATTAACATCTTATATTTAATATGTTTCGGTATTAGATTTCTTTGAATTTAATTATGGATAGTTAATCAATTATAGTGCTTTTGCGCATAAGCCTCTGCAGCTTTGCGCACCCATATTCCGTTTTGTTCTGCATCTCTGCGCGCTTTCATTCGTTGTTTGTTACATGGGCCGTTGCCGCTTATTACTGCCTTAAACTCATCCCAGTTAATTTCACCCCAATCATAATGCCTCGTTTCGGGATTGAATTTCAATTTCTCATCCGGGAATTTAATTCCGATGGCTTCGCCTTGCGGAACCGTGCGATCAATAAAACGCTGCCTGAGTTCATCATTGGAATACAACTTCACTTTCCACCGCATAAGATCCTCGCTGTTTGGTGAGTCTTTATCAGAAGGGCCAAACATCATTAACGATGGCCACCAATATCTGTTTACGGCATCCTGCACCATTTCTCGCTGTTCTTTGGTGCCTTGCATCATGTTTGCAAGAATCTGGTATCCTTGCTTGTGATGGAAGTTTTCTTCTTTACAAATTCTCAGCATGGCCCTGCTGTATGGCCCATAAGAACATTTAGCTAAAGCAACCTGGTTTACAATTGCTGCGCCATCAACCAGCCAGCCAATTGCGCCCATATCGGCCCAGTTTAATGTCGGATAATTAAATATGGAAGAGTATTTTGCTTTACCATCTAAAAACTGTTGTGTAAGTTCAAGCCTGTCAACGCCTAAAGTTTCTGTTGCGCTGTAAATGTAAAGTCCATGACCTGCTTCATCCTGCACTTTTGCCAAGAGAGTAATTTTTCGTGAAAGACTTGGAGCACGAGTGATCCAGTTTCCCTCGGGCAACATTCCCACAACTTCACTATGGGCGTGCTGGCTCATCATGCGTATCAGCTGTTTACGGTATTTTTCAGGCATCCAATCTTTGGGCTCAATTACTTCACCGCGATCAATACGTTCATTAAATGCCTTTAGCTTTTCCTGGTCTTCCTGAACTAAGGTTGCTTCCATATTTTCTGTTTTATTATTATGCAAAGATATAACGCTTACGTTGATTGAAAAGTTTTTTATTGTTACCGGATATGATTCAAATCAGTAATAATTACATGAAAAATTATCCGTCTCAGTTTACCGCTTTTTGCAATATTTATAGGTTCTATTAACCATCAATTTCATGCTAATATTTACAAAAAAACCTGCTTTAAGAATCTAAGCAGGTTTTAACTTTTTTCAAAGGAATAATTAATTTTCAACTACCTCCGTCTTCTCCACCCAGTCTCCATGTTGCTTAATGAGATTAATCAACTCATCAACTGCCTCATCGGCATTTATGCTGCGCTTTACAACTTCTTTACCTTTATATAATGTGATTTTTCCAACACCAACTCCCACATAACCGTAATCAGCATCAGCCATTTCTCCGGGTCCGTTTACAATGCAACCCATTATTCCGATTTTAACTCCTTTAAGATGTTCGGTTCGTGCACGGATTTTTGCAGTTGTTTCCTGCAAATCAAAAAGTGTGCGACCACAACTTGGACAACTGATGTATTCAGTTTTTGAAATCCGTGTACGGGTAGCCTGCAAAATTCCGAATGAAGTTGCATTGACAGTTTTTAGATTCACCTCTTTATTAGAAATTGAATAGAATACGCCATCGCCAAAGCCATCCAGAAGTAAAGCCCCGGCATCGGTACTTGCATAAAGCTGAAACTGTTCACCCGTAAGGTTTGTATAATCCCGTTTTATGACTACAGGTATATTGATTTTGCTGCTCATCAATTGCAAAAACATATTTCTTTCATCAGCCATGCCATGTTCATTATTGGTGGTAAATACCAAAACACAATTTTTTTCTTCAGCAATTCTCTTAAGAAAAATATCATTCATTATTTCCAAATGATTCACAACTACAAAATTCAATTGCTGCGATTTTTTTTCTGCCGCAAATATTTCTTCACCACAGAAGTAAGGATAACGTCTTTCAGTATCTGTTAGTGTTTTCCATTTTGCGTAGTTGTAAATCAATCCTAAAGTTCCGGGAATTTCAAAATTCACTTCATTATTGCCTACATAAACGTAATCGCAAGCCTGGTCGCTGAGGTTCCATTTGTCAAGTGAAACTGAATAATTATATCCAACAGCAAATAATGTTTTTTCAGTAATTTTTTCAATGTTGCTGAAATCAATTAGCACACGCGGTACCTGGTGACCACCAATATTTAATACTTCAGTTGTTTTTCTTCTTTCATAATCGAAAGGTGAATAAACAGATTGTGGGTTAAATTTTAAGTTTTGAATTTGTTCTATAGATTCATGCTTACTGCGATTTTTATAACGGCCAACCAATAAACGCGCAACAGGAATTTCAAATTCAGGGTCTTCTGTCAATGAAACACGGATTGTATCACCAATACCATCTTCTAACAGTGTGCCTATACCAGTAGCTGATTTTATTCTACCATCTTCACCTTCACCAGCTTCGGTAACGCCAAGGTGAAGCGGGTATACTTCACCGGTTGTTTTAAAAATATTGCAATGCTCGCGCATTTTTACAATTAATAACCGGTATGCCTGCACCATTACCTGCGGGTTACTGGCTTTCATACTGAGTACGATGTTGTAAAAATTTTCATCCTCGCATATTCTCAGAAACTCAAGTGCTGATTCAACCATCCCAAGTGGCGTATCTCCGTATCTGCTTAGAATTCTATCGCTCAAAGAACCGTGATTGGTTCCAATGCGCATCGCTGTACCATACTCTTTGCAAATTTTTACTAATGGAATAAACCTGTTGCGTATTCTTTCCAGCTCGTCATTATATGTTGCATCGGTATATTCAATCGTTTCAAATTTTTTCTTATCAGCATAGTTACCCGGATTAACTCTTACTTTTTCAACTATTCGTGCAGCATATTCAGCTGCATTAGGTGTAAAATGAATATCAGCCACCAGCGGAGTTTTAAATCCGCGCATGCGTAATTCTTTCTTAATGTTCTCCAGGTTTTTTGCTTCATTAATACTTGGTGCTGTTATGCGAACATATTCGCAGCCGGCTTCAATCATGCGAATGCTCTGTTCTACCGTTGCAATGGTATTCATGGTATCAGTCGTAGTCATTGACTGCACGCGAATGGGATAATCCCCGCCAAGTGGAACTTCGCCAATATTAACCACCCTTGTTTTTAAACGCGAGTACTGTGTCAAGCTATTGCAGTATAAATTCGTTTCCATCTTCAAATCAAAATTGAAACAAAGATAATGGAAAAAGCAGGCATGTGTTTTCATGTGAAGGTTGACACGAAGGGAAATGCACAATGGATCAAAACATCTTAAGCCAAAAAAGGTGAGGCTATGGTTACCGATCTTGTTGAATACGTTTACCTGTTTATACGTAGAAAACTATTTTACCCTGCAAACCCTCTGCTGATAGGCCCCGACACAGTTTCCAAAATTTATGAGCGTTCTATACTGGCCAGCTGTGATAGGAATGGCAATTATCGCTGGTATAAAAAAGCAACATCCTGATGAGTACTAATGAAATGCCAATATTACTGATTGAGCAGTTTGAAAAAGTTATTCTGATAATTTATGATATGACTGGGAAAAATGTTGCAATATTAAAAGGTGCAGAGCGGGTGGCAGCTACAGATATGGAAATTGTAAGGTAACTGAAGTAAAACAAATAATCTAACTTAAAACTTAATCATTTTTCTTCGGGCTACAGTTGTATTTTTCTTACGCACTTCAATTAGATACATTCCACTTTTCAAAAAGGAGAGATCATACATTTCAGTGCGACTGCAATTATTATAAACCAACTTTCCGGTAGCATCATAAATAAAAAGCCTAGGAGATTCCTCTTCATTAAAATCAACTTTAAGATAATCGGAAAACGGATTAGGATAGATGCTTATGGGCGCAATATCAAAATCGTGAATACCAGAAAGACCGATATAGTAAACATTAAAGAAAGTAGAGTCCACAATAAATGGCTGCGTGCCATTGCTAACTGAAGGCCAAACCACCACTACATTATTACCAAGCTTAAATGATGGAGATGGAAATGAATCAGAGACAGTAAAGATTACAGTATCACCGGGTGAAATAGTAAACTGTGCAGAGTCGCTGAATAATACCAATTCCGGTAAAGTATCCGTCTGCATTTTAATTGAAAAAATTGTAGACGGGCTATTGGTATACGTATTTTGTAAATCGGTGTTTTGAACAACGATGGAATAGGTATAAGATGTACCACCGTAAATAGTATCGGGGAAATTGAATACACCATTTGATGTGATTGATGTAATTTTAAGGGTAGGCAAAAACTGCGCCCGGGACGAAGTGCCAATGTAAATTAAGGATAGAAAGAGTAACAGTCGTTTTAACATGAGTATTTAAATTTGACACCAAAATATATTTTTTCGACTACAACACCATAATGTAATTGTAATTTTTCTTACACGGCCAAAATTAACTTAGTGTTTGCGATTATAGTCAAAGGAAAGCTTATTAATTCATAATATTAATTACTTTCTTTGACCTGTAAGGCATTTTAGAGTCTATGTATTTTTTAATCTTAAAATGACTTCCAATTTTATTTTTTAAATTAAGACAAATAAATGGACATACTCAACCAAATAATTATTGGATTAAACAAGGAAGAAATCCGCTTTTACAAGCTGCTTGCCCATCGTATAGAGAGTCCGGCTGAAGCTAGAAAAGACATTAAGTTATTTGATGAAATAAGGAAAAAGGGTGACGAATTTGATGAAGAACTATTTCTGAAAAAAAATTATGATGCTCAAACCAAGAATGCCTACTACCGCTTGAAGAATCGCTT
The DNA here is from genome assembly GCA_044230205.1 of Bacteroidia bacterium. Lineage (GTDB taxonomy): Bacteria > Bacteroidota > Bacteroidia > AKYH767-A > OLB10 > JAEUTH01. The sequence goes on along the minus strand of JBGARN010000139.1, from coordinate 1,680 downwards.
ATTGCGGGATATTTCAGAAAGCCTGGCATTGCATCATTTCCAGGATGACGAGCATGTATATGCATTAAACCTGCTGGCTCTTGAGAAATTTTTTATTACCAAAAACAATTTCAAAGTTGCGCTTTACTTTTTAAAGAAAGCAGAATCCCTTGCCCAGCAAATTGAAAACTACCAGTTGCTTGATATTATTTATGCTGATTTCATAAAACTATCTCATGAGTTGTTTTCAGTTAATCCTGAAACTTACATTCATAAGCGAACTGAAAATCTGCAAAAAATAAATTCATTAAAACAGATTGATGATATTCTTGCGGCTGTAGCCTATCGTTTAAAAGTAACTCAGAATTTTTCACAAAGAGATAACACGGTTTTAGAATTGCTGCAAAAAACGATTGATGATTTCAGTCATGATGCAGAGTTAAAGAAAAGCCCTGTGCTGCGTTTTAAAATTTACCAGGCAGCAAGCCAGCTATTGCTGCAACGTAGAGAATACCAGGCTCTGGAAGCCTATCTTATAAAACTTTATAAGGAATTTGTGAAAGAAAAACTCTTTAATAAATCTAATCATGATACCAAGTTACAGATGTTAACCTACATCGTAAACTCGCTTTTTAAAAATGATAAAATCAAGCAATCGCTGCAATATGCAGAGCAACTTAAAAATGCAATGGAGGAATTTAACCGCCTCCACTTTGACAAGTATTTTTTCTTCTATTATAATTCGCTGGTCATCAACTATTCGGTAATTGATAAAGAAAAAGCTATTGAGATTTTAAATGAATTGAAAAACAACAGGCAGATAAAATCCAACCAGTATTATGAAATATTTGTTTACCTGAACCTGGCCATTCAGAATTTCGATTTGGGTAAATATCATGAAGCAATTCGCGCATTAAATAAATTGTATTTACTGGATAGTTATAAAAACACCGATGCTTCTCTTAAATTTAAAATTGCCATTGCAGATTTAATCATACGGTACGAGTTGCAGGATTATGATGTATTTGATTACAAATTCGCACAGTTCAGCAAGGATTTCAAACCATTTTTAGCTCAAAAAGATAGCGTGAAGGAGTCAAAATTTATTGGCATTATTTCATCAATGATTAAAACCAGCCACCTGCAATCAGATAAAAAGCTAATGGCCAAAATCATTGAATTTATTGATCAGTATAAGAAAAAGGAAGTGGGCGATGACGAAATACTCAACTATGTACAATGGCTTACTTCAAAAATCAGGAAATGAAAGTGTACATTGAACGGTTAAGAATTTTTTTTTTCTTTTTTCCGAGAGTGGTTATTCAAAATTAGATTTGTGCAACAAACGACTGCAGCCGCGGATTAAAAGATGAAAAGCGGATCACTGAACCAGGGACTTCTGAATTAGAAAACCCATTGGCAAATATTCAATGGGTTTTTAATTCGGATAGATAAAAACCGTAATCATTTAAATTCAACTTTTCCTTTTTGTGTCCACCAGGGATGCACTTCATAAGTTAATCGACCGGCTTTTATTGCAGGGTCTTGTTCCACTTCTTTTTTTACTTCATCCATATCTTTCACATCAAGAATTAGAATGCCGCGCCAGTTGGTATCATCGCCAAATGGCCCCGCCTGCAAACATTTGCCTTCCTTAGCCATGCGAACAATATTTGCAATATGCCCTTCCTGAATTTTTGC
>JBGARN010000138.1:0-9354 GCA_044230205.1 Bacteroidia bacterium | reverse complement strand
CTGAAAAATTTAAGCAGTGGCAGGCATAGCATTACCCTGAAGGCATGGGATATTTATAATAATTCCTCTGAAGTATATACAGGTTTGTTGTAGCAGAATCAGCAACGCTTGCATTAGAACATGTCCTGAATTACCACAATCCGTTTACAACCAAAACAAGTTCTTTGAACATAATTTAGCTTGTCAAACTCTTCAGGTTGAGGTTAGGATTTTTACAGTTTCAGGAAAACTTGTCAAAACTATTAACCAATATGTGTGCCTAACGAGGATTATAGAAGAAAACATACAGATGGTGTTGAATGGGATGGTCGTGATGATTTTGGAGACCCGATTGGAAAGGGTGTTTACGTCTACCGTTTAAGAGTGGCATCATTGGAAGGAAATCAAACAGCAGAGAAGCTCGAAAAACTGGTGATACTCAAATAATTGAGTTTTTTTCAACATCAAAATAATATTTAAGAATAGTTATCGTTTAGGTTCAGCACTTAAACTACTTTTGTTTCAGTTGAACACAATGTTGCAGTTGATTTATTGGGTTGACCCGATAATTTAACCTTTCAAAACGAAATCATCAGTAAAGTGTAACGAGTTTGTATGAAAACTGTCCTCAACCCGGGCAATAAACATAAAACAAAAAGTAATTTTATATTTGCCCTCCCTTTAGAGGATTCAGAACACAATAAATAATTTAAATGAAAAAATTATCCCTTAAGAAATTTTCTGTTTCATTAATTTCTTTGATAACATCATCGGCTTTATTAGTACAAGCTCAAGATACATTAAACACAAGCCAGCTTTTAGGTGGTATCAATACCATAACCACTGCAGTACCCTTCATTGATTTGTCCTGATTCACGTGCAGGTATGGGTGAAGTTGGTGTGTCAACATCACCTGATGTAAATTCTACGCATTGGAATATGCCAAGCTTGCTTTTTCCAATAAAACTGGTGGAATCGGAATTTCCTATACGCTCCTGGCTATGACAGTTGGTACCATTATCAGCTTGTTTATTTATCCGGATATAAAAATTAAAAAATGACCAGTATCAGCCTGCTTCGCTATTTTTCTTTAGGCAATATTACGTTTACTGATGTTGTAGGTAATGTTACCGGGCAGTTTTTAATCCCAATGAGTTTGCAATTGATATTGGTTATGCACGAACTTTAGGTGAAGAATTTGCAGGAGGAATAAACCTGCGTTATATTAATTCCAATCTTACCGGTGGTGTTGAAGTTCAGGGTGCGCAAACAAAAGCCGGACAATCAGTGGCTGCAGATATTGCTACTTATTACCGCCACGAATTAGATGTGTTTGATAAAAAATCGTTGCTTACAATTGGTGCTACCATTACTAATATTGGAGCAAAAATTTCTTATTCCGAAACAGGTACCAAAGATTTTATTCCAACAAATTTACGCTTTGGCAGTGGACTGGAAGTAAATGTAAACGACTATAACTCAGTAGCCATGTATGTTGAGTTCAGTAAGTTGCTTGTACCAACGCCACCAATATACGCTACTGATACTAATGGCGATCGTTATATACAGTACGGAAAAGATCCTAATGTTAGCGTACCTAAAGGCATGATACAGTCATTTAGCGATGCACCTAACGGATTTGAAGAGGAAATGCAGGAAATCATCTGGCAGGTAGGATTTGAATATTGGTATGACAAGCAGTTTTCATTCCGTGCGGGATATTTCCATGAGGCAGCAAATAAAGGTAACAGGCAATTCTTTACAGTTGGTGCAGGCTTAAAGTATAACATTTTTGGTTTGGATTTCGCATACCTGATTCCTACAGAACAGCGTAACCCGCTTGAAAATACACTTCGTTTCTCATTGACATTCGATTTTGAAGGCAAGAAGAAAAGTAAGAATGCCGAAGAATAAGCAATCAATAAAATACAAGGAAACCCGGACATCATCGTCCGGGTTTTTTTATTGCATTTAATAATTTGAATTAAAAATAATTCATTTGCTGAAGAACTATTGCCGGCAAAACATAGATTAAATAATGATAAAGAATATAATTTTCGATTTAGGCGGTGTGCTTATTCCACTAAATATGAAAGCAACAAGTGATGCTTTTAAGAATCTGGGCGCTGCTGAATTTGATAATATTTACTCTCAGCAAAAGCAACAATCATTTTTCGATTTGTTTGATAAAGGTTTAATAAGTGACATTGAGTTCAGGGAGGAAGTTAAAAAATATATTCAGCAAAAGGTAAGCAACCAACAGATTGATGATGCCTGGAATGCCATGTTAGCATTGATACCTCAGGAAAAAATTAATTGGCTGAAAAAAATAAAATCAGACTATAGAATTTATTTGTTAAGTAATACCAATAATATTCATGTTGAAAAATTTGAGAGTGATCATGAATCCTTTTATGGAGAACCTGTTTTTAAAACAATATTTGATAAAACGTATTATTCGTGCCGGATGGGTATGCGAAAACCTGACAAAGAAATTTTTGACTTTGTAATCAATAATTCAAAATTGAATCCTGTTGAAACAATCTTTATTGATGACACTCAACAGCATGTTGAAGGTGCTAAGCTAAGTGGCCTTCAGGCTTTTTATCTCAATTTAAAAGAGGAGAGTGTTGAAACATTACTTCAGGGAGTTCTCAAGTGGAACCGCTAATGTAAAATACACAATATTGAAACATGTATTTCAGGTTAGATTTGTCTTTTCAAATTCAATCATGTAGGTTTGAACGGTTTCGAATATTAATTATCATAAACTAAATTTTCCACAACTTAAACTATGGCAAATCTCTGGGTCAGAAAATCAATTACCGAATTGCAAAATGAAGCAGCCGATTCGGAGAAAGGTTTAAAGCGAACATTGGAATTGCCCGTTCATTAGTAGCACTGGGAATAGGTGCAATTATTGGAACAGGACTTTTTCAATAACAGGTGCAGCGGCTCATAATGCCGGACCGGCTGTTAATTTCGTTTGTAATTGCTGCTATTGCCTGTGCATTTGCCGGACTTTGTTATGCTGAATTTGCAAGTATGATTCCTGTAGCGGGTAGCGCATATACTTACAGTTATGCTACCATGGGCGAATTTATAGCATGGATTATCGGATGGGACCTGGTTCTTGAATATGCAGTAGGAGCAGCTACTGTTGCTATCAGCTGGTCGCGTTACTTTGTAAAGTTTTTTGGCTACTACGATATTCATTTTTCGGCTGCACTTACAATGTCACCTTTTGATTCAATGACACTGGCTGACGGATCAATGGTTTCGGGAATGATCAATCTTCCTGCAGTGTTTATAGTGATTTTAATGTCACTGTTGCTTGTTAAGGGAACGCAGGAGTCAGCATTTGTAAATTCTATCATCGTAGCATTAAAAGTAGCTGTTGTGCTGATATTTATTGCACTGGGTTGGGGTTACATTAACAGCGATAATTATACACCCTACATTCCTGAAAATACTGGCGAATTCGGCAGTTTCGGGTGGAGTGGAATTGTACGTGCTGCAGGTATTATCTTTTTTGCTTACATAGGTTTCGATGCAGTATCTACTGCAGCGCAGGAAGCTAAAAACCCAAAACGTGATATGCCAATCGGTATCCTGGTTTCATTGGCTATATGCACGGTGCTCTATATTTTGTTTGCTCATGTCATGACTGGCGTTGCCAATTACCACAGTTTTAAAGGTGTTGATGGAATTGCCCCTGTTGCTGTAGCAATTGATCACATGGGGCCGGTTGGCGCTGATGGAACAATTACTCCTGCTTATCCCTGGCTGAATAAAGCGATTATTATTGCCATCCTTGCCGGTTACTCATCAGTTATTATGGTTATGCTAATGGGTCAGTCGAGGGTATTTTTTAGTATGAGTAAAGATGGACTTTTACCTAAAGTTTTTTCAAATGTTCATCATCAATATAAAACTCCTGCGAAGTCTAACCTGTTATTCATGCTCTTTGTGAGTTTGTTTGCAGCATTCGTTCCTGCACGTGTTGTTGGTGAAATGACCAGCATCGGAACTTTACTTGCCTTTGTTTTAGTTTGTGCAGGTATTTGGGTGCTTCGTGTTAAACAACCTGATTTGCCAAGAGCATTTAAAACACCATTGGTTCCTTTGGTTCCAATATTAGGAATTTTCTCTTGCTTGTTTATGATGGTGTTTTTGCCATTAGATACCTGGCTGCGTTTGGTTATCTGGATGCTGATTGGAATAGATATTTACCTGGCGTATGGAACAAAGAGAAGTAAGTTAGCTAATGCTCAGGGTAATACCCTAAGTCTAAATCCCTTGTTTATTACTGGACTTTCTTTATCAATTGTTCTTGGCGTTGTAGCATTATTACATCACTATACTTTATCAGCAGGAAATGAAGACGATGTTTTGTTTATATGTTCAATGGTTATAGCTGTTAGCCATCTATTATTTTACTTGGCAAAAATGTTTACAGGAAAAAAATAACTCAAGCAAATTTAAGTGCCTTAGGATTGATTATTGGAATTATAGGAATAGCATTAGTAATTATTTCGCAGGCAGTTCAATTTACTAAAATTATTACCAGGGATTCAGGTTTTGGTCTTAAAGATTTTCACGAAGTTCAGGATATTGTAACAAAAATTGTTTTATTATTACTCGGAGTGACAGTTTTAACTAATCATATTGAACAAATTAAAACAGATATTTAACTCTACATTCCAGGTTTAACCGCAAATATGCAGGAAGAAGAAAAACGCTCTCTTGGATTAACAGATGCTACAATGATTGTAGCAGGCAGCATGATTGGTTCGGGAATTTTTATTGTGAGCGCTGATATTTCAAGACAAGTTGGTGGAGGTGGCTGGTTATTGCTTTCCTGGGTTATTGCAGGCTTAATGACCATGTTTGCTGCGCTCAGTTATGGTGAATTAGCCGGAATGTTTCCGCATGCCGGAGGTCAGTATATATACCTTCGCAAGGCTTTCAACCCGCTTATTGGTTTTTTATACGGATGGGCACTTTTCATTGTGGTGCAGTCAGGAACTATTGCTGCAGTAGCTGTTGCATTTGCAAAATTTACAGGGGTAATATTTCCACTATTAGGCGATAATCATATTTTTTATCAAACCATTTTACCGGGTATAGGTGAATACAAACTTACAGCAGCTCAGTTGCTTGGGGTGTTTTCAATTTTTATTCTTACTTTTTTAAATAGTTTGGGGATTGAGTATGGTAAATTTATTCTAAGGCTTTTTACATCAGCAAAACTGATAGCATTATTCGGGTTAATAATACTTGGCATATTTGTTTATAATAATCCTGTTGTATGGGAACAAAACCTTGAGCATTTCTGGGATTTACAGCATTGGGAGAAAGACCCTTTAAGTTCATCATGGTTGTTAACACAAATTGGTGGTATGGCGCTGGCCGGTGCAATTGGTGCCGGTTTGGTCGGTTCACTTTTTTCCAGCGATGCATGGAACAATGTTACGTTTATTGCTGGCGAAATTCGTAATCCAAAGAGGAATATACCTATCAGCCTTTTTGCAGGTACTTTAATTGTTAGTTCAATTTATGTGCTGGCTAATGTTGCTTACCTGCGTTTAATTCCGTTGCAGGGCATTCCTCATGGAACGGATGCATTATCTACAGGCATTCAGTTTGCACCTAACGACCGTGTTGGTACTGTTGCAGCAACAATGATGTTTGGCGCAACAGGAACATTAATTATGGCTGTTTTGATTATGATTTCAACTTTTGGATGTAACAACGGATTGATACTTGCCAGCGTAAGGTTATACCAGGCTATGGCCAGGGATGGTTTGTTTTTTACCAAAATGCAGCACAATAATAAATATGGAGTGCCGGGATACGCCTTGTGGATACAATTTTGCTGGGCATCGGTGCTGGCATTATCAGGTCAATACGGAACGCTGTTAGATTATGTAATGTTTGCAGTTATTCTTTTTTACATGTTTACAATTGCCGGCATATTTGTTTTACGAAAAAAAATGCCTGATGCTGAGCGGCCTTATAAAGCATTCGGTTACCCGGTCGTTCCCATGATTTATATTTTACTGGCCCTGTTTTTCTGTATCAACTTAATAATCACTAAACCATTTATTTCATGGACAGGAATTGCATTGGTTGCTGCAGGCATTCCGGTTTATTATTTGTTGGTAAAAAGAGGTGCTATAAGCTAGTCGTATGCACCTATATGCCTGGTGTTATTTTATTTAATAGTTAAAAAGGTTTTTAAATACCAGCGACTTATTATTGATTATTGCAAATCCTTTTTAGGTTTATTAACGGATTAGGAAAAAGTGAGGATTTATTATTTAGGTTCCCACAGTTCTATCTTGTTGCCTTCATTATCCATTATATGCACAAATTTTCCATAGTCATAGGTTGCAATATCATCAAGTATAGTTACGCCATTTTCTTTAAGCCTTGCTACAAGCGCTTCTATATGCTGAACTCTGTAGTTTATCATAAATTCCTTTTTGGATGGGGCAAAGTACTCACTGCCTTTTTTAAAAGGACTCCATTGAAGCGAACCAATCTCCTCGGGGTTGTTTAAATTTCTAAATTCAAAACTGCACGAGCCCCATTCGTTTATTTCCAGACCTAAATTTTTGGCATACCAATCTTTTATATCCTGGGGATTATCCGAAAAAAAGAAAATCCCGCCTATTCCGGTAACTTTTGGTGTTGTTTTATTATTTGAAGTTGAGTTTTCCTTAAGATTATTTGATTCTTCCATTCTACTTTAATTTATATGATCGTTAATAAATATGAAGTGAATAAACTAATTAGTATTCAACAATTAATTGTCAAAGTTGGTCTTGTAAGGATTCCATAATACGGGTTTGTCCTTGAGGCAAATTAAATCTAAGTAATTACTTCCTGCGCCAGTGATGCACTTTAACTTTTCGTCCGTGCTTCACAAAAATATTAGGCCGGTGAAAATTGAAATGTTTTCGTGACTTAATGTTGTTTTTCTTTTGAGGTTTAAAAATATCCTTCAGGTTAAAATTAATTTTTCGAAGAAAATTAAAGTAATGTTTTCTGTTACGGTCGTAAACTTTGTAATTGCTTATTTGCTTATGATCGTTGATATCAGGTCTTGAGCTAACAGAGGCAGTAAGTTGTGGTTCGCGCGGTTCAAGTAAAATGGCGGGATAGGTTTTCATCCGCATTTTTTTTCTGGCAGGTATATCAACATGAAATCCCTTGCGGTAATGACGCTTCTCTATATTGCATGCAGACATAATTATTGCAAGCAATAAACAGGTTATAATGGGTTTCATTCAGCGAATGTAGTAATCTTAATGAATTAAAAAATATGATTTTTTAAGGCTCTTCATAAATTGTTTTCAGCCCAGATATTTTGCAACTATAGGCATCCTTCTGCCCAAGCCAAAAGCATGTGGTGAGACACGTAAAACCGGGGCAAACTGGTATCGCTTAAACTCATTTTGATTTACCATTCGTAAAACTCTGGAAACCAATTGTTCTTCAATCCCGGAATCAATAATTTCATTAATGCTTTTTCGTTGTTCGATGTATTGAATTAATATACTGTCTAATACGTTATAGTCCGGTAATGAATCGGTGTCCTTTTGCCCTGGGCGTAATTCAGCTGATGGTGCTTTTGTGAATATATTTTGCGGAATAATTTCTTTTTTACTGTTGATATATACGGCCAATTCATATACATCGGTTTTGTATAAATCACCAATAACTGAAATTCCTCCGCACATGTCGCCATATAATGTTCCATATCCCACGGCAAGTTCACTTTTGTTGGAAGTGTTGAGTAAAATATAACCGAATTTATTACTCAATGCCATCAGCAAATTACCCCTTATACGTGCCTGTAAGTTTTCTTCGGCAATATTAAAGGGCAAGTCTTTAAAGAGAGGACTTAATTCTTCTTCGTAACTTTTAAATACATCTTTAATAGGCAGTTTATGGAAACCTGTTGCCAGGTTATTTATCATTTCTTCTGAATCGCTTACTGAATGTTGTGATGAAAACTGCGATGGCATCATTACCGGAAAAACATTTTCAGCGCCCAATGCTTCAACAGCCAGCGCATAAACCACTGCTGAATCAATACCACCACTCATACCTAATGTGGCAGTTTTAAATTTCATTTTAGTAAAATAATCCTTGATTCCTAAAATCAATGCATGGTATATTCTTTCATACTTACCATCGTTGTTTGCTATTGGAGGTTGTTTATTAATCAAAGTTTCTTGCAAATCAACCACTCTAATTTCTTCCTTAAAATATGATAATTGCTCTGCAATTCTTCCATCACGGTTCATTATCATGGAGCCTCCGTCAAAAATCAAATCGGTTTGCGCTCCTACCTGGTTTACATAAATAACTGGTAGGTTATACTTTAATGCATTTTTATTAAGTGTTGATTTTCGTTCTTCTGCATGATTATAATTAAATGGCGAAGCGGCTATATTGATAATATAATCCGGCTTTAAAGTCACCAGGTCGTCCATAGGGCAGTAGGTATAAAGCGGGTCCTCATCAAGGTTCCATAAATCTTCACAGATTGTAAGCGCAATTTTTTTACCATTAAAATTGATACACGAAAACTTAACAGCAGGTTCAAAATAGCGGTATTCATCAAAAATGTCGTAGGTGGGTAACAGTGCTTTATATGCAACTTTACTTACGCTGCCGTTATTAATAAAATAAGCAGCATTAAATAAATTTTTTCCTTCAAAAACCGGATTTTTTGATGGCGAACCAATAATGGCTGCTATTCCATTACATGCTTCTGCAACTTTATGGACACTAAGTAAACATCGGTTTATAAAATCATCAAACTCAAGAAAGTCAAGTGGAGGGTACCCGCAAATACAAAGCTCGCTAAATACAACGAGTTCTGCCTTTTGTTCCTTAGCGACATTAATAGCAGCAATTATTTTTTCAACATTAGCTTCAAAATTGCCGATATGATAATTTAACTGTGCTAAGGCTATGCGCATGGCTTTGTTGTTCGGTATTAAATCTTTAAAGGTAAAAGTTGAAATTAAAGATGATCAAAGCTTAAAGATTCAGTTTGAGTTGCCTGGTACTTTCTTTTTTATCCGGGGTTTCCACATTTACATTAAATCGAGGTGCTTTATAGTTTTCATCCAGGTAGTCAGCAGGTATGGTGGTATTGTTACCATCGCGTAAATAGCTGTAATGTGCCGACATGATTTCAACTCCGGCCTCATTAAATTTATCCTGTATTTGCTGATGAAGGTTCGACAGGATAATAGCCTGCTGATGCGGCATATTGGTATATGCATTGATCTGGTAATTCACATAGAAATCGTTTAAAGCTGTTTGCAAAACAAATGGATCAGGCTTAGCAAC
>JBGARN010000011.1:0-55123 GCA_044230205.1 Bacteroidia bacterium | reverse complement strand
CTTTTGAATATGATAATGCTGTTGAAGGTACTTTAACTTCAGCATATGTTGCAGGTGAAATGAAAGCACAGCGTTACGAGTTAACCGGTGCAATACCCGGTTGGGCTGCACCTTATCCAGGTCAAAGCGATGCAGTAGTTGCTGGTAACGTAAGAGTAGTTAATCATCCTGCTTCTTACATTGATGCTACCTATAATATTTGGGCAATTGTTCATACGAATGCATTACAGGCACCATTACCTTTAAGCGTTACCAACTTTAATGGTAAGCAGGTTAATGAGCGAGTAAAATTGTGGTGGGATGTACAATCAGAAAGTGGTGTTCAGAACTATGCCATTGAGCGTACAACAGATTTAAATTTCTATGAGTTTGTTGGAAACAGAAATCCAGTTGGTCCTTCAAATGCATTATTGAATTACGAATTGTGGGATAACAAACCATATAATGGAACTAACTACTATCGCCTTGCATCTAATAATACAGATGGCAGTGTGAAGTATTATGGGCCAATTGCTGTTAATTTTGGAGCAAAAGGCATGTTTGAAATTACTAATGTTTATGCTGCTGATGGTTCTGCATCAATCAATGTAAACTTTACTTACGACAGCAACTTGCCTTACACTTATATGATAACTGATTTATTAGGTAATGTTGTTGCACAGGGTAACAGCCAAAATGCTCTTGAAGGTGAAAACTCAATCGTAATACCGGTAAGTTTATCAAGAGGTATTTACCTGATCACACTGATGAACAGTGAAAAGGTGGTTAGCCAGAAGTTGATTTATTAAAATAGAAAACAGAAGGTTAAATAATAAATCCTCCCTGATGGTTCAGGGAGGATTTTTTTTGGCAATTCAGTTGCATAAATACATACAGCAAGATTAGAATTTAAGCAAGCTTAATTCTTTTTTAAAAACTTAAGTAAGAAATAGAAAGGTCAATTAAGAATTGTCTTTATGCAGCTTTTCACCTTGTTTTTTAGGATCAAAGCTAACCACTTTAATTGCTTTAGCTTTGTCTCTGAACAATGGCGGTACAGAGAGCAAAGCCCGCTCATGTGAATCAGCATCCACAAAAGCATAGGCAGTGTGGTCGTTATCATAGCAGCCCCATTCAAAATGTGTGAGGAAACCTGCATGATGTTCGCGGAAGTGTTTTACAGCCATGCGGCAATCTTCGGCAGTATGTGCAGATATAATTATAAACTTATCCATGTTAGTTGTGATAATTGTAATTTGTTGATGAATGTAGTAATTAATTTTCCTGAAGGTATTTTCTTACAAATCTGATTGCCATACTTCCTTCACCAACAGCTGAAGAAATTCCTGTTATAGCTGTGTGTCTTACATCGCCTGAGGCAAATATGCCGGGCACAATAGTTTCAGGCAGGTAAGGATCGCGCTTAAGTTTCCATCGGCTGTTAAAATATTTTGTATTCTTTAATTCATTGCCCGTTATAATAAATCCATTCTCATCGGTCAGCAGCAAATCGTTAAGCCATGCTGTTTGGGGTTTGGCGCCAATGTAAATAAATAAGGCCTTGGCCGGAACGGTACGTTGTTCCCCGGTAATGCTGTCTTTTAGCGTAATTTGCTCAAGCACGTTATTGCCATGTACCGCTGTAACTTCTGTATTGGTATCAATAATTATGTTACTCACCTTGCTGATATTTTCTACGAGGTAGTTGGCAGCAGTTTGTTTCAGCGAATCGCGCCTTATGAGTATATGAACCTCGTTAGCGAATTTACAAAGGTGGAGTGCCGCCTGGCAAGCTGAATTACCACCGCCAACAAGGTAAACTACTGAATTGCGACAGGCATTAGCTTCAACTGCAGCCGCTCCATAATAAATACCGGCCCCGGTAAATTTTTCAATGGATTCCACATCCAGCTTGGTGTAGTTTACACCTGTTGAAATTACTATAGTCTTGCTGTTTACGGTTGTGCCATCCATCAATTGTACAATTTTATATCCATCATGCAGTGAAATGTATTTTACCTCCTGAGGTGTGAGCATTTCAGTTCCAAAGCGAAGTGTTTGAGCTATGGCTCTTCTTGTAAGTTCACTGCCGGACAGGCCCGATGGAAAACCGAGATAGTTTTCAATACGAGCGCTGCTGCTGGCCTGGCCCCCCGGATTACTCTTATCAATCAGGAGTGTTTTTAAACCCTCACATGAACCATATACTGAAGCTGCTAGTCCCGCAGGGCCGGCACCTATTATCAGTACATCGTACATTTTTGATTGTGGTTTCTGCTGTAGACCTATTGCTGAGGCAAGCTGTGGAATGGCAGGATCTAGGAGCGCCTCACCGCTTCTTAAAATTACCAGTGGAAAATTATCAGGCTTTGCACTAGCGCCTGCAATATAATTAGCGGCTTCCGGATTCGTTTCTGCATCAAGCCAACGGTAGGGAATAAGGTTGCCCGAAAGAAATTCTTTTAATTGATGTGATTTAGGCGACCACTGAAAACCGGTTATTATGATGCTGTCATGATCGGGTTTGTACAAAGCATTCCATTCTTCGAGCAAATCATCCACTACAGGAAATAATTTTTCTTCAGGTGGGCTCCATGGCTTTAGCAAATAGTGATCAAGCTTTACAGTGTTGATGGCTTTTATTGCAGCCTCCATATCGGCATAGGCAGTAAGCAATATTTGCCTGCTTTCAGGAAAAATTTCATTCGTTTTTTCAAGGAAAGTTACACCTTCCATCTCGGGCATGCGCTGATCGGAAATAATAAGCGCCACATTCTCGCCTTTTAATTTCAGTTGACGGATGAGTTCCAATGCTTCGATGGCAGATGTGGTTGCTGCTATCCGATAGTCATTACGATACCTGTTACGTATATCACGCTGGATAGCTCCAAGCACCTGATTGTCATCATCAACAAGAATAATATAGGGCAGTTTCATCTTTTAAGCAATTGTTGAATTGGTTATACTATTATGTTCAGGTGGAGGATTAAACGGAAGGCATATCATAAATTCAGTGCGGCCGGGCACAGAATTAACCTGTACCTTACCATTATGATGTTTAACGCTACGCATAACCAAATCGAGTCCGATACCTGAACCCTCGCCAACTTTTTTTGTTGTAAAAAACGGGTCGAAAATCCGGGAAATGATATCGCCTGGTATGCCTTTGCCATTATCAATAATGCTTACATTCAGTTCCACATCATTACACCGGGTAATTATAGTCAGAACTCCGTTATTATCCATTGCATAAATTGCATTATCAATAATGTTGGTCCATACCTGGTTGAGTTCACTTATATAAGCAGGCACCATTTTTAGATTATTGCAATATTCTTTTTTAACAGTAATATTTTTTTCACGCAATTTATGTCCAAGCAATGTGAGTGTATTATCAATATCACGGTGTACATCAGTTGGCTGCATTTCATTGGTGCGATCCATATGTACATGACTTTTTATTGCGCCAACCAAATCTGAAATTCTGCAGGAAGCATCATTCAGGTCGCTTATCAGTTTGTGCGAAATCAACAAGTTCTCCATCCAGTTTAAAACCTGCGGCAGCGCTTCGCTACCGGCATTGGTTTTAATATTTTCAAAATCATTAATGTTAAAACCTGCCTCAATAAATGTTTCAAGATCAAGGCTTACTTCTGAAAACTGATTGCTGTTAAGCCAATCATTAAATTCATCTTCTATTTGCAATTTTTCAATTGCAGTTCGCCTGATATTTTTTGATGCTGCTTTTTTTTCATCCACCAGTTGATGAATAAACTGAATATGATCAGGCGGTATATTACTGTTAAGCAATAATTGAGTACGATCATAATTTTGTGAAAGGCGTTTGTTAAGTTCTGAGGCAATGCGGTTAATAGCAGCTGCAGGATTATTTAGCTCATGTGCAATACCTGCAGCAAGCTGACCTAAAGCATTCACCTTTTCATCCTGCAACTTATGTGTGGCAAATGCTCGGGCCCGTTCGGTCATATAACCAATGAGGCGCTGAATCAAATCAGGATTCAGTTGTTCAAGTTCGTGAAAATACTTTTTGTGAAGGTCATATGACCTTACCTTTCCCACAGCATAACTGTTACCGGGAACAGTCTTCATGCGTGAATAAGGAAGTAACCCTCCAACTCCACCTACATTTTTATCATTCGCAAAAGTGAAATAATAAACAAGTTTGCCATTCACGTCCATATAAAAGTCAACCTTCCCTTCCACCAGCAGCCACATAATTTCAATAGTGGAACCAATTTTAAAAATCAGTTCTCCATCCTCATATTCTTTGTAGCCACAGCGCTCAAAAATCCACTGAAGGTGCTCTTCGGGCAGGTCGCTAAGGGCGATAACTTTTCGTAAATCATCTATAGAAGGTTGCATGGCTCGTATATTTCAAAGGTAAATAATAGGGCGGTAAATGTAAAAAAGGGATAGCTATCAGTACTATAAATTCTACTAAGGTTATAATAATAAATTTACGGCATTTAATCGCTGAATAATAAAGTTAAGTTGACTAATAATTATAATCATGAAAATTTCTTTTATGCTGATACTATGCTGCGCAATTAATTTATTGCATGCACAACCCTTACAAGGCGTCTATACATTTCACAGGCAAGAGATGGTTGCATCGTTTCGTTTTAATGCCGACAATACTTTCGACTTTTTTTATTCCTATGGAGCATCTGACAGAACTGCTACCGGGACGTTTACCACCATAGGTGATACTGTAAAATTGAAAAGTAAAAAAGTAGCAGGTAATGATTTCGAGATTCTTTCGCAAAGCAAAAAAGGGAAAGCGTTTAAAATTAAAGTTACCGATAAAAATCCTTACCTGGTTAGTAATGTGGCTGCAATTGTATTGAATGGCGGAGATATGCAATACTTTGAAACCAACAACGAAGGAATTATTACCATTGATTTAAAAAGCTGCGATACTATTTACATTAAGCATGAACTTTTTCCTGATATACCCACACTTATTAAAGATGTAAATAACAGCAACAATTATTTCGAACTTGCTCTTAAGCCATCGCTAGGGGAAGTAAGTTTTAAGGGGATTGATTTGTTTATAAAGGATAATTCACTAACATGCTATCCCAATTATTTTATTCCATTCGAAAACATAAGGTTTGAAAAAGAGTAGCAGGCTTCTAAGAAAAACAATCCGTAATTTATTATAATAAAAGCAGGTAATTAATTACTATTCTGCTCTAAAACTTCACGCAGGTGTTCACTATCCCAGCTGTGATCAGCCGATTGGAGATTTTGATTCAAATCATTTTGCAACAGCTGTTCCTGCTGTTCAATTTCTTTCTTCACGTTTAAAACATAGTGATCAGTATTATACCGCGAATAGGAAAGTTTTTTTAAAGCTGATTCATCATACTGAATAAATTTTTGCCCTAACCGTGTAGCTGAATATTTCCTAAAACCAAGTTGAGTTAGTGCATCTACGCCTAAATGCACAGCCGTGTAAAGTGTTTCGCGATAAATGTGTGTAACGCCCATATCAAGTAAGGCATAAGCATCATAACGATTACGTGCGCGGGACAGAATTTTCATTTTTGGAAAATGAGTGGCAATCTTTTTTATGATTTCAAGATTGGCAGATGGCGAATCTATTGCAGCAATAAATAAATGTGCATCATCTGCACCGGCAGCTTTTAGTAAATCAATTCTAGTGGCATCACCATAATAAACCTTGAATCCCATTTTACGCAGCAATTCAACACGTTCCGAATCATTATCCAAAATGGTTGCATCAATACCTGCAGCTCTCAGTAATCGGCCTATAGTGCTTCCAAAATGCCCGAACCCGGCAATTATTACTTTATGCTTATGTAAAATTTCATCCTCATGTTTTTCTTTTTCTTTCTCTTTAACACCAAGATAAGGATCAATTAATTTTTCATTGATCAGCATAACGAATGGTGTTAACATCATTGTAATTGCAGTAACGGCCATTAGTTTACTTAATGTAGCGCCATCAAATACCTGTAATTGCCCGCTGAAGGAAAGCAATACGAAAGCAAATTCTCCTACCTGGCTTAAACCGAAAGAAAAAATAAAGTTTTGATCCTGGGGTAATTTGAAAATTCGGCCTGTTATAAACAACACTATAAATTTGATGAACATCACTGCCGAAACCATCAGTGCAATTTCAGAAGGATTATCAATAACCAATTTAAAATTGATGGTTGAACCCACAGCAACAAAAAACAATCCAAGCAATAATCCTTTAAACGGCTCGATATCACTTTCCAGTTCATGTTTAAATTCACTGTCAGCCAATACTACACCGGCTATAAATGTTCCAAGTGCAGGGCTTAATCCTACCAGTTGCATCAAAGTAGCTATTGCAATTATAAGCAACAGGGAAGCAATGGTAAACAACTCACGAAGGCGTGTGCGTGCAATAAGGCGCAAAAGCGGAACAATAAGGTAACGCCCTGTGAGATGAACCAAAGCTACAGCTGCGCCAACAATTATAGCCTGCAGCCAGCCTGAGTAATGTGAAATAAATGATTCATGACCTGTTGTTGTTTGAACTGCATTGATAGCCAAAAGCGGCATAAGAGCAAGAACAGGGATTACTGAAATATCCTGGAACAGAAGAACAGCAAATGAAGATTCACCGGCTGACGAACGCGATAAGCCCTTTTCTTTTAGTGATTGTAAAACAATAGCAGTAGATGACATGGCAAATGAAAGCCCTACAGCAATTGCGGCCTGCCATGTCCAGCCAAGAAAAATGAATAAGAATCCAACGAGTATTGCAGTTAGGATAACCTGGCTGCTGCCCATTCCAACTACCGTTTTGCGCATACTCCAGAATTTTTTTGGCTCCAGTTCAAGACCAACGAGAAATAACATCATCACTACACCAAACTCTGCAGCATGCATAATGTCTTCGCCCTCATGGCCCACAAATCCAAGTACAAAAGGCCCGATCACAATTCCGGCAATTAGATAACCCAACACCGAACTCAGCCCTGTTTTTTTTGCTATGGGTACAAATACAATTGCTGCAGCCAGAAATACAAGGGCATTTAAAAGAAAACTGTCATTCATGAGTAGTTAATTTAAGATAATCATTAGCGTATGAAAACTTTTGAAGTGCTTCAAAATCGGGTTGTTCTTTTTGCAGGAGGGCAAATAATACATCAATCAGTTGTAATTGTGTTTTAATTTCATCATTGGTAATGCGATGCGTTCCGTGTGTTACAAAAGGCGGCAGGTAATGCATGCGGCATAATTTGGTAGTTTGTTCAAACGGCAGGAAAAATTCGCGTAAGGTATGCAGATGATAGCCTGATGCTGAATAAGCATGGGCAGGACCGCCTGATGTTACCAGCTGCATTAACATTTTTCCTTCAAGAGCATGACCACCGGGGCCATAGGCCCAACCCACCTCCAACACCATGTCAATCCATTGTTTAAGTAATGGCGGACAACTGTACCAATAGACAGGATGCATCCAGATAATAATTTCATGCCGTAATAATATACGCTGCTCATGTTGGATGTTGATGTTAAAATCAGGATACAATTCATATAAATCATGAAAAGTTACATGATGATGTTTTACCTGTTTTACCAGCAATTTATTTATGCGCGATTTTTCAAAAAGTGGGTGAGCAAATATTACAAGAATTTTTTCTGACATACTACCTGAACTATGCTGTTGCTACAAAGAAATAAAAATGACTTAAGCCAAAAAATAAATCCTGTGATGCTGGAGTCAGAATTTCAAACAGATTACTGCTGTTGTACTGGTTAAGGAGGATTAAACTTTGTTTATAAACTTTACAAATCCGAGATAATTTTTTCCATGTATCAATACGCTAAAACACTTCCCAGCCATTTCTCCACATCTTCAACAGTCATGTTTTTTCTGCGGGCATAATCTTCCACCTGATCGCGCTGAATTTTTCCGACTGAGAAATAATGTGCATCAGGATGTGCAAAATACAAACCGCTTACTGCTGCCGTAGGATACATAGCCAAACTTTCGGTTAACGTAATGCCGGTATTTTTTTCTACTTCCAGTAATTTCCAAAGCGTTATTTTTTCTGTATGATCAGGTTGTGCAGGATAGCCCGGTGCAGGACGTATGCCCTGGTATTTTTCTTTGATGATTTCTTCATTCGATAAATTTTCATCAGCGGCATAACCCCAGAATTCTTTGCGCACTCGCTTATGCATTAATTCTGCAAACGCTTCTGCCAAACGATCAGCCAAAGCTTTGAGCATAATGGAAGAATAATCATCGTGATCTTTTTCAAATTCAGCAAGTTTGGTTTCAATCCCGAAACCTGTGGATAGGGCGAATGCTCCGAGGTAGTCGGACCCCTCCTGCTGCCCATCTCTAATTGTCGGAATAGCGTCTAAACTTGAAAGGGGCGTAATTGAAATTGGAGAATTGTCGCCTCTGCCGGAAGTCCTCTCCCCCTGCCCCTCTCCGAAAGAGAGGGGAGAATAAGTCAATAACGCTTCTTTGATTTTTTCTATTACAACTGTTATGTTATTTATTACTTCATCATTTGTAAAACGAATTACATGATAACCAATTTCATTCAACACATAGCTTCGGCTTTTATCATATTCTTGTTGAGATAAGTGAATTTCGCCATCTACCTCAACAATTAATTTTTTTTCGATGCAGACAAAATCAGGAACATAAACATCAACCGGATGTTGCCGCCTGAATTTAACCCCAAGTTTTTTATTGCGAAGATTTTGCCACAATAAATTTTCTGCTGGTGTAGGATTTTTCCTGTTCTCTTTTGCAAAGGTTAAAGTGTGTTTGATAACATGAGTATCTCCAGTCAAAAATTGAAAAGTATTATTTATATCAGAATTCGCAGTGGAGCTAATGCTCCCCTCTCCCTTGGAGAGGGGCTGGGGGAGAGGATTTATAAAATCCGCCAACGCAATATTCCTTTCACCATCAGCCTTTTTGGCTTGTTGTCTTAATGTGTGAAAAAAAACTTTCTCATAAGAGATATTTCTCCCCTCTCCTTTGGAGAGGTCCCGATAGCTATCGGGAGGGGAGGGGTCAACTATTATATCATCACCCACGCTACCCGCAGGAAAAATTCCAATCACCGCCTTCGCTGTCAACCATTTTTCATCAATAATTTTTCGCAACATTTTTTGTGCATCATCAAAAAGTTTTTTCGCTTCGGCACCGCGTTCAGGATTATCAAAAATTTTTGGATAACTGCCTTTCATTTCCCAACTGATAAAGAATGGTGTCCAGTCGATGTATTGCGAAATTTCTTCCAATGAATAATCAGCCCACCCTAATCCTCCCATAGTGAGAGCAAAAGCGCCATTCAATTTTGCGTCATCACTTGATAAATATTCATCAATAAACTTCTTATCTAAAATTTTTGGAACAACAGGATATGATTTAGCCACATCCTTCTCCTTCGGAGAGGGGTTGGGGGTGAGGATAAACGCATTTTTCCTCGCCTCTTCAATCGAAATATAATTCCCCTTCGCTCTGTCAGCTTTATGATACTCTCTGGTGCGTGCATTTTCTGATTTGATATCAGCAACAAAATTTTCTTTCAACTCAATTGATAAAAGATTACTCACTACAGGCACACTGCGTGATGCATCATTTACATGGACAACCACTCCATTATAATACGGTTCTATTTTTACTGCTGTGTGAACCTTACTCGTTGTTGCTCCACCAATCAATAATGGAATAGTGAATCCTTCGCGCTGCATTTCTTTTGCAACGTGAACCATCTCATCAAGCGATGGAGTTATCAAACCGCTAAGTCCGATGATGTCAGCTTTTTCATTTCGGGCTGCATCAAGAATTTTATCGCAACTTACCATCACTCCCAAATCAACAATGTCATAATTGTTACAGGCAAGCACTACACCAACAATATTTTTTCCAATGTCGTGCACATCACCTTTAACTGTTGCTAAAACAATTTTTCCTTTTGATTGGCCTTTAACTTTTTCCGCTTCAATGTAAGGTGTGAGGTATGCAACAGCTTTTTTCATTACACGGGCACTCTTAACAACCTGTGGCAAAAACATTTTTCCCTGTCCGAATAAATCACCCACCACGCTCATGCCGTTCATTAACGGACCTTCAATTACTTCAATAGCTTTTGAGAATTGCTGTCGCGCTTCTTCCGTGTCTTCATCAATAAAATCAACTATACCTTTTACGAGTGCATGTGTTATGCGCTCCTGAAGTGAGGCACTTCTCCAGGCTTCTTCCCTGGTATCTTTCTCTTTTCCGGCACCTTTAACTTTTTCGGCATGATTGATCAACCGTTCAGTAGCATCCGGATTTCTATCTAACAATACATCCTCCACCAATTCTAAAAGTTCTTTTTCTATTTCATCATATACAATCAACTGTGATGGATTTACAATGCCCATATCCATGCCGGCTTTTATGCCATGATACAGGAACGCTGCATGAATACTTTCGCGCACGTGATCGTTACCGCGAAATGAAAATGAAACATTACTAACTCCGCCACTAATTTTAGCAAGAGGTAAATTTTCTTTAATCCATTTTGTTGCTTCGAAAAAACTGATTGCATTTTTGCGATGCTCTTCCATGCCTGTTGCGACCGGGAAAATATTCGGATCGAAAATGATATCCTGCGGAGGAAATCCAACTTGATTGGTTAGAATATCATAAGCACGTTTTGCAATTTCAATTCTGCGTGGTGTGCTATCGGCCTGCCCCAATTCATCAAACAACATAACAATTACGGCAGCTCCATACTTACGTACAATTTTAGCCTGGCGGATAAACTCCTCTTCACCGCCCTTCATTGAAATTGAATTTACGATTGACTTGCCTTGGGTGCATTTTAATCCAGCTTCAATCACTTCAAATTTTGAAGAGTCAATCATCACCGGCACTTTTGAAATGTCGGGTTCGCTGGCAATGAGGTTTAAAAATTTTGTCATGGCATGAATGGCATCCAGCATGCCTTCATCCATGTTGATGTCAATGGCTTGCGCGCCACCTTCCACCTGGTCGCGCGCCACACTTAATGCCTCATCGTATTTATCTTCTTTAATTAAACGAAGAAATTTTTTCGAGCCGGTTACATTGGTGCGTTCACCAACATTCATAAAATTACTTTCAGGGCGAAGCGTAACAGCTTCCAATCCGCTTAATCTCAAATAAGGTTCGATCTTTGGAATTACTCTTGGCTTATGCTTTCGTGCATGCTCTGCAATATGACGAATGTGATCCGGAGTTGTTCCACAACATCCACCAACAATATTTACAAAACCACTTTGCATAAAATCTTCCATCTGAACACACATATGCTCAGGTGTCTCGTCATACTCGCCAAATTGATTTGGCAATCCGGCATTTGGATATGCTGAAATATAAAATGGTGCTTTCTCTGAAAGTTCTTCGAGATAAGGCCGCATTTCTTTTGCACCGAGAGCGCAGTTCAATCCAACACTTAAAAGAGGCAAATGAGAAATGGAATTTAAAAATGCTTCAACAGTTTGTCCGCTTAAGGTTCTTCCGCTTGCATCAGTAATGGTTCCTGAAACCATGATTGGAAGTTCAACACCTTTCTCTTCAAATACATCTTGTATGGCAACTAAAGCAGCTTTGGCATTAAGCGTATCAAAAATCGTTTCAACCATTATTAAATCAACACCGCCATCAATCAATCCGCGCACAGCATCGGCATAGGAATCACGCACTTCATCAAATGTAACCGAACGAAATCCCGGATCATTTACATTAGGTGAAAGAGAAAGCGTTTTACTTGTTGGACCAAGAGCACCTGCAACCCATCTTAAGTTTGAAGGTTTGAAAGTTTGAAGGTTTGAAGGTTTGCCATCTGACTCATAAACTTTTAAACTCATGAACTTATGAACCGCTTTCTTAGCCACTTGTGCTGCCGCCAGATTGATTTCATAATTCAGATGCGACATATCATAGTCAGCCTGGCTGATTGCACTTGCATTGAAGGTGTTGGTTTCAATGATATCTGCTCCAGCTTCCAAATACTTACGATGAATTTCTTCAATCACTTCTGGTTTTGTGATAGACAATAAATCGTTATTGCCTTTTAAATCTTTATGCCAGTCTTTAAAACGCTCGCCACGAAAATCTTCTTCAGTGAGTTTATACTGCTGAATTAGTGAGCCCATTGCTCCGTCAATGACCAGAATTCTTTCTTTTAATATATCTTTAATATTCATTTTGTGATAATTCAATATCCAATATTCAATGAAGAATATCGAATGAAAAAGTTATTTACTTATGTTATTTTTTTTTGCGGTTTCAACACTCTTGATAAATATTGCAATCAATTGATCGCATTCCTTTATTACATTTTGTACTTCAACCGGATTAGATGTTAAGTTAGCTTGAATAATTATTTTTAAGTTTACTTTTGATTCTCTAAGTTCCTTTAGCAATATTTTTAACTTATGAATGAAGTCATTTCTGGATTCGGCAGCTTGTGCTTCACCATATTGAAGTGCTGGAGAAGTTCCGCTTCTTACCAATTGATTAGCAAGATGCGTACCTGCATAAGATTTTTCAATCAGTGCAGAAAATCTAATTATTGCACATGCAAAATCAATCAGGCGATTTTCTAAATCAAACTTTTTATCGTTTTCCATTTCACTTTCTAATTGGATATTCGTTATTTCTTATTCGTTATTGATTAATTTTTCATTTCAAAAAAAAATCTCTGCCGAATAAGCCGACAGAGATTTTCATATTTTAATTTTATATTTTTCTGAATATCACTTCGACTTATCTGCTTCACGAAATATTTCGTGAACTGGAATTAGCACCACTGAAGAATGAAAAATGTAAAATCTAAAATGTAGAATGTAAAATGAAATTACAAAAAAGAATCATTTCAAAATTTCTTATTCTACATTGGATATTCAATATTCCTCATCTCCTCCGGTTGCTATGACATCATCGGGCCAGTCCCTCCGTCATTCTTGATAAGCGTATATTAAAGAACAATCATTTTTAATTATGGTCGCAAAGCTATAACAAAAGCTAACTCTATCAATATTTTTTTCAATCTTTCCGATAGTCTGTTCTAAAGACACGGCTTGGGGGGGGTATTTTTTTGTAGAAATGGAATCAGCTATCCATGCATTAATTCAATATCTTTATTAATCAAACTTACCTTTTCCCACTTGCACTATATGCATTGATATATTTTTCTACATGATAAATGTCAGGCGTTATACAGGTAAGTATAATAATCCTGGCATTAATTGCTCTTACTAATTCAACCGCTGTTCCTTTGTAATAAGAGCCATTATATGTTGCACTGATTTTTTGACATGTTAAAGAATTCAATGTGACTTTACTATCAATACGGTGCAATTCAATGGAAGTATTGGTTTTCTTAATAATTAATTCAATAGTATTGATAGTATGAATATTCTTATTAAATTTCACATCCTATCAATATGGTGCAATTGAATGGTAGTATTGACTTTCTTAATAATTAATTCAATGGTATTGATAGTATGAATATTCTTATTAAATTTCACATCAGAAATTGCCACATGCAATAAATAAACTCATTCGAAGTTTATAGGATTAAACCAAATCATTAACAATTTAAAACCATCTCGAAAATGAAAAATGCACTATTAGTTATTATTGGAATTATTATCGGTATGATTATTTACTGGCTTTTCCTTTGTAAACATGAAGTAGTTGATTATACTAAAAACTGGCAACCTGATAAGTATAAGCACTATGATTGCGATAGTTTTTTTAACACTTTCAAAAGCCAGGTAGCGAATCCTAAAGGCAAATTTGCAGGCTTGAAAATTCAGAAGCCAAATCTCGACAGTCTGATTAGCTCTATTAGTTCTACTGGCGATGTTTATCTTGCTTTGGTACTTGATACTAGCATGAACAAGATTTTGTTAGTTGCAGGAGCGCCTAATCCACCATCAGGTGATTGGGACAGCAAGCCAAATAGTAATAACCGACAAGGCGTAGCAACTCCTGAGGCTTCCAAAGACACTATATGGTATATGATGCCTGATGGAGCAGATTCGCGCTCAAGTTTAGGATACCTGATTAAAAAAGAAGATAAATGGGTAAGTTACAATGCAGTTGACAATTCACCTTCTAACTTGTTTGTAAACAAAATTCTTAAAACAGTTTTACCTGGCAGAGAAGTAAATGCCGGAACAGTACAAGGTTGTCCAAAAAATTGTCCTCAGGTTATAGCTGCTGATCTTCAACCGCAGTAAATTTTAATTTCTTAATATAATGTAAAAGCCGGAATGCATTAATGCAATACGGCTTTTCGTATTTATCTTCGAACCGTAAATAAACTACCATTATGTACAGGCGAAATTATATAAGACTATTGATTTGGTTTTATGTATTGCCTGTGTTTATTAGCCAGGCTCAATCGCTGATGCATTTTAACAGAATTGATTTTCCTGGTTATACTCGTGCCGTATTCCAGGATTCGCGGGGATTTACATGGTTTGCAACCAAGCAAGGTGTGTTCAGGTATGATGGTGTAAATTATACTCAGTATGTACACAGAGCTGAAAATTCTTCTTCTATATCTTCTAATGAAGTATGGAGTATAGCAGAAGATGCTGACCACTACATCTGGTTTGGCACTCAAACCGGGGGCATTTCGCGATATGATTATGCAACGGACAGTTTTACCAATTTCCTGATGGATTCACTTGGTAACAATTCATTACATAGCAATGAGGTATTGTGTATTGCAGCTGACAGGAATGGCTTTATCTGGGCAGCAACATCGGGTGGTGGAATTGTAAAGATTACGAAGGACAGGAATAGTAAAAGCCAATACCGTCTTACCTCCTTTCAAAATAATCACGGTAACATTAATTCAATTGCCAGTAATAAACTGTGGTCGCTAACATTTGACAATAATAACTATGGCTATGCAGGAACATTGGATAAAGGGCTTGTGATTTTTAATGCTTCTGAAAAAAATGAAGCCATAAAATTCCGAAAGGTTGATTTGAATGCTCATGGCACCTTAAATCCCCAAATTGATGCCATTAACTATGATGCCTCCAATAAAACGATTTGGATACTCTCTGGTGCTTCAGCATTGTTTGTGTTGAAGCAGACTGAACAACCTCTTATCGACTCGCTAGCTGTTAATGAATTGCTGGTACAATTAAACAAGCAATTGCAGAATAAAATTACCCGGCCACTTGCTGTTTTTACCGATTCGAAAAATTATTCATGGCTGTCTTCTGACGATGGGGCACTAGTGAGGTTCAAATTGCAACTCAATCATAATAACATTGCTTTTTATCAAATGGCTGAATTGAAAAATTCAATTAATCAGTTAACCAATCTTAGCAGTGAAATTATCTCATCTTTTACTGAAGATCGATTTGGCAATATTTGGGCAGGTTGCGAAAAAGGGGTATTAAAATACAATATCGGGGATGAAAAATTTCAGGCTGAGTCTTTGCAGCAATTTTTTACACCATATCAAAAACAGGTTAACACAGCTATTATAGAAAATCAAAATGGTGATATGATAATGTGCAGTAATAATCCGTACATCATCTGTTATCATAATAATTATCCGGTAAAAGTTTCAATTCGTTTTTCATACCATACCGGCTGGAGCGATACCTTAAGAATTTCTTCAGTTAGTCAACTGCGAAACGATGATTATTTATTTGCATCTAATCATGGTGTTATCAAAGTTGATAAAAGTAAATTCGAACAATCGATTGATAGAAGCAGGATAATAACAGTTGATGCAGTAAATGTGCTCAGGAAAAGTTTAACTCCTGAATTTAACCCGATTGCTGAAACTGATGACGGACACCTATTTATTGGAACCTCAAACGGTTTGTATGAATTCTTTACAAAATCGATGCAGGTTGAAAAACTGAATTTTAGCAGCAAGGGTGAAGATCTTTCGCAGCGCATACGAACGTTGTTAGCTGCACCCGGTGGACAATTATGGATTGGTACCGACCTCGGAATTTTTGTTTACGATTACAAGAAAAAATACCCTGTACTTCTTAATACAATTATCAATAACAGAACAGATATTGCTGAGGATTACATTTCAGAAATGGAGTACGACAGCAGCGGGCTAATTTGGATTGGCACCAATACCGGTTTATTTAAATATGAAATAAAAACAAAGCGGTTAACACCAACGGCCCTGAAAAATACTCATGTAACAACCATTGAATTTGGTTCAGCGAATGATTTATGGGTTGGCACTTTTAATGGGCTGTATAAATTCAATACAGTGCAGAATTCATTCCTGTGGTTTAATAAAAGTGACGGCTTACTTTCATCATCTTTCTTTGAAACAGGTAGCTGCAGGCTTTCAAACGGCATGTTAGTATTTTGCGGCAACACCGGTATCAATTACTTTAACCCGGATAGTATCAGTAGTAGCAGTGTGCCATTGCCATTACTGATAACTGATTTTGAAATTAATTTTAAGTCAGTATTTAATGATACAACTTCTTATTACAGGCAGCTTCGCAATTCATTGTTTTCCAACCAGGTTCTTGATATAGGTTCTGATCAGAAATCATTGAAATTTGAGTTTGCTGCACTAAATTATCTTCCTCCGGAAAAAAACAGGTATCAGTATCAGCTGGAAGGATTTGATAATATGTGGAATGATTTAGGTGGGAATTCCTTTGCTTATTATAGTGCGGTAAAGCCTTATTCGGCATCATTATTTTTTCCGGGTATTTATACATTTAAAGTAAGATTAATTAATCCTGACGGAAGTATAAGTCTCATCAACCAACCATTGCGTTTTACCATTAAGCCCTACTGGGCAAAGTCAATTGAGTTTTACTCGCTACTTTCAATAGCCGGTCTGGGATTGATCGTTTATGTAGTACGTTATCTTTCCCAACAAAAGCTTAAAGAAAAAGTACGTGAACAGGAAAAACTTCTTGCCATTGAACGGGAGCGAAACCGCATTTCAGAAGATTTGCATGATGACCTTGGAGCAGGGCTTTCATCAATAGCTATGATGACCGGTGTAATGAAAGACCTGGTAACTGATGATACTTCAAAGCAAACAGCTGAAGAGGTTTCAACAGAAGCCACTGAACTTGTTGCCCGAATGCGCGAAATCATCTGGAGCATGAATTCCAAAAATGATACGCTGGAGAACCTCATACAATATATCAGGCATTATGCAGAAAGATACCTGGAAAAAAACAGTATTGAATGTAAATTCACAGTAACAGGTGAAATTCCATTATTGAATTTAAGTGGCGATAAGCGCGAGAACTTATTCTTGGTTGTTAAAGAAACTTTGCACAATACTGTAAAATATGCTATGAGTACATCGGTTGCTCTTGATGTGAAATTGAACCAAAAAGCGATCCTGATTCGCATTGCTGATAATGGACAAGGATTTGATATGAGTAAAATTGGTAAGTTCGGAAATGGGCTCTCAAATATGAACAAGCGAATTGAAAATACCGGGGGCCAGTATTTGATACAATCAGAACCTGATAAAGGAACTATAACTCAGATTAAGTGGGAGTGGAAAAAATAATTATGACTGGTTTAATACGGGATAGAAAAATTGATCGAATATTATTTTTATCAATTTCTGATTGGTTTGCATTTTTCTCCAATCAGGTTATCAACAGGCAAAATAGTTTTAAAGGTCTTATAGCACTATTGTTATAAATGGCAGTATTATAGATACTGTTAATTGTATTTTAAAAAACTGATTTTGTTATTCAGGCATAAGTAATTAAAAGGCAGTGCCGAAACACTCAATTATAAATTTGAATTTTAAAATAGAAAAGCAAAATAAGAGACAAAATATTTTAAAGTGAGTATTTGCAAACTGTTTTTATGAAAAGGATTTGATTTTTAGTTTTTAACCAATGGCAATTATTCATCATCAGTTAAACCTAACTGTGTATTTTTGCTAAAGTAACTTGCTGATATGTTTTTCACCAACCATTAGCATTAAAGCATGGTTTATTTTAAACTGTAATAAAATGAAGAAGCTCTTATTGATTGGAGTGCTGGTATGGTTAACATGCACTAACTCCACTGCCCAGGTGCCAAATTCTGA
Organism: Bacteroidia bacterium; assembly: GCA_044230205.1. Taxonomy (GTDB): domain Bacteria; phylum Bacteroidota; class Bacteroidia; order AKYH767-A; family OLB10; genus JAEUTH01. Next base: position 37,031 of record JBGARN010000011.1, on the reverse strand, counting down.
TTTTGAAAACTGGACGTTTTATGGTTGGTTTTACAATCCTGATTATTGGTCAACTAATAACAATCAGATTCAGGCAACTTTCGTGTCGCCTGATTCAGATGCGTATAATGGGATACTGGCAATGAAATTGTATAACCATAACAATATACGCCCTGTTGCCAAAACCACATTTCCTGTATCTTCAACGGTAAGTTCAGTTGACTTTTATGCAAGGCTTAATATCATTACTAATGATACAGTTTGGGCATTAATAAAGGTTTATGAAAATGGAATAGTGGTAGACACCGGAAGCTGGTTTAGTGCAACTTCAATAAATACCTATACACTGATAAACGTGCCCGTAAGCCAGAAAAGTGCTAATGCTGATTCAGTTGAAATTGAATTCAAGGGTGGTAATCAAACTAATTTGATTTTTGAAGGCACTTCATTTACCGTTGACAGAATAACCAGCAACATGACATCTGATATAAACGAAGCTTTCCAACATGAAATAGTTTTTACGAATGCTAATGGTATTTTAAACCTGAAGGCTGAACACCCATTTTATCAGCCTGAAATAAAAATTTACAATGTGCAAGGTCAATTATTGAATTGTTCGATGGAATTATACGGTATAAATGAAATTGTAGCAGATGTCAGAACATTAAGCAAAGGGATTTACATTTTGGAATTAACTTTCAGTCAAACAAAATTTGTAACAAGGTTTGTTATCCTGTGATCTTATTCACTTAGTTTATCAATTAGCTCTTTGCGGCAGGTTTATAAACTCAAGCGCAATGAAAATATTACACAGCAATATTGGGATAACGTTGCTGGTGGATGTTCCTTATCAGCTCAATTAATTTTGAGCGCAACTCAACAATATTTTCTTTTTTAACAGCTGAGATAAAAATACATGGTGCATTTTCCTTAGCCATCCATGACTTTTTCAAATCCTCAATTGATAAATTTTCTTTGGTAATTGGTGTAAGATCAAATTCATCCTTTAGTGTAAATCGATAGGCGTCAATTTTATTAAATACCAGCAAAGTTGGTTTGTTGGCAGCGTTTAATTCAACCAGCGTTTGATTGACAACATTAATATGTTCCTCAAAATTCGGATGTGAAATATCAACAACATGAATCAGCACATCAGCTTCTCGCACTTCGTCAAGAGTTGATTTAAATGATTCTACAAGGTCATGCGGTAACTTGCGGATAAAGCCAACTGTATCTGAAAGCAGGAATGGAATACTTTCCCATACCACTTTTCTTACTGTTGTATCCAACGTTGCAAACAATTTGTTTTCGGCAAATACCTCACTCTTACTTAGCAAATTCATTAAAGTTGATTTGCCAACATTGGTGTATCCTACGAGGGCTACACGAACCAAATTCCCGCGGCTCTTTCGTTGTGTGTGACTTATTTTTTCAATTTGTTCTAGCCTTCCCTGTAAAACAGAAATCATATTTCTGATAGCACGCCTGTCGGTTTCTATTTCTGATTCACCCGGTCCGCGCATTCCTATACCCCCACGCTGTTTCTCAAGGTGTGTCCACATACGTGTAAGGCGAGGCAGTAGATATTTATATTGGGCCAGTTGAACTTGCGTTTTTGCCTGTGCAGTACGGGCACGTTTAGCGAAAATATCCAATATTAAATTGGTACGGTCTAATATTTTGCATCCAAGTTCCTTCTCAATATTTCTTAATTGTGCAGGTGATAACTCATCATCAAAAATGGCAAGGTCAATTGCATTGCTTTTAATATAATCTATAAGCTGGGCCATTTTTCCTTTACCCACATATGTGCGCTGATCAGGATTGTCCAGTCTTTGCAGAAAACGGTTACTTATAACGGCACCTGCTGTTTCGGCAAGGAAAGAAAGTTCATCCAGGTATTCATTGGCCTGTTCAATCGGATCAGTCTTTTTTATAACGCTAATTAAAACAGCTTTTTCAGGAGCATTATTTTTTATATAAATCTGTTTGGGCATATCAAGTAATTGGAAACAAAAGTAGAACTATATTAAGAGATGTCAGGGAGGCCTAAATCCTGATTTGATTGCCAGAAATTTGGGCTCAATAAAATAGGTGATAACACCTGATTTTAGAATTTAAAGTGCCCCGAATTTATTTCTACCCAATAAAGGCAACAATTCATACAAATCAAGATGGTTTAATGTCGTTTTTTCATGGTGAATATTTTTTTAAAACTTATCAACATTTCAAATCGCGCCAATACTGAATTTCACAATAAAAATTGTTACTAAAAATTTTTGGTTTCAACAGTTCTAATCCACTTAATTTAAAAAATCAAAAAACATGAACATTTTTAGAAACGACTCAATCGAATTTTCCCCCACCGAGAGAGCCGATAAAAGTTCAAATCCGCCCCTAAAAATTGAACATTTCAAATCGGCTTTAATCGATGCAGGTGCATTTGGTTTGCAACATGCAGGCCAGGGTTCAATGCAGCCTGAGCATGCCATCATGATTCATCAGCGCCAAAAATTAATTGCTGATGCGAAAGATGCAGAAATTGATCAGCTAAAGAACAGCATTGATCAAATGGAATTTCTTTTAATGAGCAACGATTTTGGTCCTCTGTCAAAGGAGTTGCCGGTATTTCCTGAACAATTAGTTAAAATGGAGCAAAATGTTCCCAATCCTTTTGTTCAAAGTACCCAAGTGAATTGCTTTGTGCCTGCATCAGCAGTTACAGCGCTGTTAATTATTTATAACAGCGAGGGAGTGGTTATTAAATCGCTCAATGTAAGTGAGCGGGGTGATACTTCTGTTCAGTTAGTAGCTGAAGATATCCCTAACGGTTTATATACCTACCATTTGGTAATTGATAATAAAGTGATGGCCACACATGAAATGAGGGTATTATAAATTTCGGTCTGATGAAAAATAATCAGCCGGGCAGAGTTGATAGTGATTTGATGCTAACCGTTTACCTTGCATTTGATTTTTATAAAACGCTCACCTCTTGTTAATCATTTAAATTGAAGGCCGGCTTAATTTAGATTGTAACTATAAAATTATCAGGGCAGTATTATTTTAAGCTTTCAACATAATCAGCAACAGCTTTAATTTGTTGGTCATTAAGCTGATCTTTAAAACCCATCATAGCATTTTTACCATTGCTTATAATCAGGATTTTCTCTTCATATTTTAACTGCGATTGCGTTAAATCACGTGCACCGCTTAGACCCATTTTACCATCAGCTCCATGGCAATGCAAGCATTTGGTTTCATAAATTATTTTACCATCATTGCTGGTAACGGCTGTGTTTTCATTCTTAAATAACGGGTTTTTGGTTTCTGAAATACCATATGAATAGATTAGAAGCATCAGTGAAAGAAAAGCAAAACCTTTATTCATTTTCTTAAAACCAATTACCGCAAGCGGTATTGAAATTAATACTGCAATAAGTTTAACCCATAGCCAGTTTCCGGCATTACCGGTATTAACTGCAAGGTAGATTCCTGTGGCAAAAAACAGGAAGCTTATAATCATTTCGGGTACCTTTATTTTGCGAATGAAAGTTTGCAGCAATTCAGTTTTGTCAAACATCAGCAGCCCTGTTTTAATAAGGTAAATAATCAGGAAGAGCGAAACAACTAAAGTGTGTGTATGTAAAATTCCGGTGTACATTTTTATGTTTTTATTTATTCATAAAAAAAGCACACAGATTTGTTTGTGTGCTTTCCTTTATTCAATTGTTTTTTAAAATGCAACATTCAAGTGCTTTTCGAGTCGTTGTACCAATAAGCGGTATTCTTTTACTGTGTTATCCAGCTTATCTGTAAGTTCTTTTAATTTGTAAAAGTGCTGGCATATTTTGTTAAGTGCTAGCAGCAATTCAATTTCGTTGGCTTTACCTAGTTCGGCTTTCAGGTTTTCAATTTCAATTTCAGCTTCTTCAATAAGTCCACTGTCAAGCTGAAGATGTATTTTCTGAAATTGTGAAAAGACTAATTGGTAGTTTACAGAAACCTGCAGATTTTCATACTCAGCTTTCTTCATCACCTTAGCCAAAATATCATTAATTTCAACTAAAAACAGCCGGAGATCATTTGCTCTGAACCTTTTTATACGCGCTTTGGATAATGTAAGCGGATCAAAACCGGTAGAGGTCCGGTGCATTTCAAAAAGCTCTTTTGCAACTTGAATTTTTTCAGAATCAAGTTCTTTTTCAAGTTTTCCGAATAGGTAATTTAGCGATGCTTTATCTCGTGGTAAATCATACAAAGCAGGCAGCTTGATGGGTGATAACTTTTTTTTATTCATACTAAAAGTTAAAAAACGGGATTGCGTTGTAAATTTTTCTTAAAGGGGACAATCTCTTACTCTTGTTTGGTTCAAATGCGTACTTTGGACGCAATATAAACTAAACATGAAGAATTTACTAATTTCTTTATTAATTTTTATTATCACTATTCATTTTGCAAAGGGTCAGCAAACTTTTCCGATAAATGGTATTGATGACAGGAGACATACCATTGTTGCTTTTACCCATGCGCGCATCTATAAAGATTATAAAACATCCTTAGATGATGCAACTTTAATCATTAAGGATAACATAATCAAAGAAATCGGCACAAATATAAAAATTCCTTCGGGTGCTGTTATAATTGACCTGAAGGGAAAATCAATTTTTCCGTCTTTTATTGAACCTTTTGGTGATTATGGCATTCCGGAACTAAAAACTCCGGCAAAAACTAATCCTCAGCGCGATCAGTATTTATCAAATGTAAACGGTGCCTATGCCTGGAATCAGGCTGTGCGCCCCGAAATTGATGCATTTAAGTACTTTACCACAGATGCTAAAAAAGCAGAAATTTTACTTAATGCCGGTTTCGGAACAGTTTGCTCATTTAATAAAGATGGAATAATCAGGGGAACAGCTTGTATTGTTTCACTGGCAGGTAAAAGTGAACATGAGCTTATACTTCGCGACAGGGCTGCAGCCGGGCTAAGTTTTAATAAGGGTTCCTCAACACAGGATTATCCGGGTTCACTTATGGGTTGCATTGCCCTGATTCGTCAAACCTATCTCGATGCACAATGGTATAAGACTTCAAAAGGCGAATTCAATATTTCATTAGATGCTTTTAACAAGATTAGTAATCTTCCACAGGTTTTCGATGTTTCTGATAAACAAAATGCAATACGGGCAGCAACCATAGGTGATGAGTTTAAAGTACGATACATTATTAAAGGAGGCGGAGATGAATATCAGCGTATTGATGAAATAAAAAATACCGGCTGTGCCTTTATCATACCGGTAAACTATCCCGATGCTTATGATTTAAGTGATCCCTGGGATGCTGACAATATTTCGCTAAAGCAACTAAAGCATTGGGAACTTGCACCAGCTAATGCAGCTGCTTTAAATAAAGCTGATATAACTTTTGCTTTTACATCAGATGGATTAAAAGAGAAAAAGGATTTTATAAAAAACATCCGTAAAGCAATTGATAAAGGACTTACACGCGAAGCAGCTCTTAAGGCATTAACTCAAACCCCTGCTGAATTACTTAATATCCAGGATAAGCTTGGCAGCCTTGATGCCGGAAAAATGGCCAGTTTTATTATTACTTCAAAACATGTTTTTGATAAGGATAATATCATTTATGAAAACTGGTGCAACGGTAAACAGTATATAATTAAAGACGTGTATGAAATTGATGTAAGAGGTAATTATACGCTTGTGCTTGATGACCGTCAACCGTTAAGACTTAAAATTGGTGGTGAACCCGGCACTTTTACTGTAACCGTGGAAGAAGATACCAATAAAATAACGGCCACACTTACGCAAAGTTTCAGGCAGTTCCTGCTTAGTTTTGATTCGAAGCGAAGCAATACAAATGGCGCCATTAAGCTTGATGGTTATTATATAGATTCATTAAAGCAGTTTAAAGGAACAGGACTTTTGCTGAATGGTGATGCAGTAAAATGGACAGCCAGATTTGATTCGGCCTATATACCAACAGTTAAAAAAGACAGCCTGAAGCCAGATACTACCAAAGTAGGTAATGTTTGGTATCCCAATATGGCTTTTGGCTGGAAAGAACTTCCAAAACCCAAAACAGTAATAATCAGAAATGCTACTATCTGGACAAACGAAGACCAGGGGATTATTAAAAATGGAGATATACTTATTAAGGATGGAAAAATAGCTGCGGTTGGATCGCAACTGGATACTGCAGGTATTGAAGTGATTGATGCAACTGGCAAACATGTAACGGCAGGAATAATAGATGAGCATGCGCACATTGCCATTAGTGGCGATGTAAATGAATGCACACAAGCTATAACCTCAGAAGTACGTATAGGGGATGTGGTAGATGCTGAAGATATTGATACTTACCGTCAATTGGCGGGAGGGGTTACTTCTTCGCACCTGTTGCACGGATCATGTAACCCGATTGGCGGTCAAACTCAACTTATTAAACACCGGTGGGGAATGGAAGGCAATAAGATGAAATTTGCAGGCTGGCCCGGCTTTATAAAATTTGCCTTAGGTGAAAATGTAAAGCAGAGTAATGCAGGAGATAATGCTGTAACGCGATATCCACAAACTCGCATGGGCGTGGAACAGGTTTATATGAATGCATTTGCAAAGACGCGTGAGTATGAACAGAAATGGAAACAATTTAATAGCTTAAGTGCTAAACAGAAAAGTACTGCTTCTGCACCAAGACGCGATCTTGAGCAAGATGCACTGGTAGAAATTCTTAATGCTAAACGGTTTATAACCTGTCATTCCTACCAGCAAGGTGAAATAAATATGCTTATGCACCTGGCAGATTCTTTCGGTTTTAAGGTGAACACTTTTACACACATACTTGAAGGATTCAAAGTGGCTGACAAAATGAAGTTGCACAAAGCAGGCGCTTCATCATTCAGTGACTGGTGGGCTTATAAATATGAAGTGGTTGAGGCTATTCCTTATAATGGAAAATTATTAAATGACATGGGAGTAATAGTTGCTTATAACAGCGATGATGCTGAAATGGCCAGGCGTTTAAACCAGGAGGCTGCAAAAGCTATTAAGTTTGGTGGTGTAAGTGAAGAAGATGCTTTAAAATTTGTAACCCTTAATCCGGCAAAGCTCTTACATGTTGATGACAAGGTTGGAAGTATTAAAGCAGGCAAAGATGCCGACCTGGTTATTTGGTCAGACAATCCGTTAATCATATATGCCACGGTAATTCAAACCTACGTAGATGGTATTTGTTATTATGATGTAAAAACCGATTTACAGAAACAACTTGATAATAAACAGGAAAGAGCACGGATAATTGCAAAAATGAATGAAGCGAAAGGAAGAGGGGAGAAAACCCAAAAAGTTTCATTTACCGTGCATGAGCAAAAAGGTTGTATGGGTATAGAACATTAATCAAAAAAGTAAAACAGATAGTTTATGATTTATACGATGCGAAAGGTAATTAGCTTTCCGGCAATAATTTTATTGGGTTTGTTTTTTCATGACGCTGTTATAGCTCAAAACCCTGTACCTGCAAAAGCGCAGGCTAAAAGTATCTTATTGCAAAATGCTACAATACATACCGGTAACGGACAGGTTATTGAAAAAGGCGCTGTTGGTTTCAGAAATGGAGTAATTACCTATGTAGGGAATGTTACAAATACAATTGTTGCCGGATATGACTCAGTAGCTGAACTTGGTGGTATGCATATTTATCCCGGATTTATTGGCATGAATACCACTATGGGATTAAATGAAATTGAAGCTGTAAGGGCAACACGCGATTATAATGAAATAGGTGAATTAAATCCCAGTGCACGTGCCATAATAGCTTATAACACCGATAACAAAAGTATACCTACAGTTAGGTGTGATGGAGTGCTATTATGCCAGGTAGTGCCGCAGGGTGGGCTGATTTCAGGCCAGTCATCTGTTGTGCAACTTGATGCATGGAATTGGGAAGATGCTGCTTATAAAACCGATGAAGGCATTCATCTCAATTGGCCAAACATGCGTATTTTAAGCTATACCAATGCACCGCCTTTGGAGGAACAGCAAGTGCGCATGCAAAAAGAACTGGCTGGTATAAAAACACTTTTTAATGATGCGCGGGCTTATGTAAACTCCGAATTGCATGATGAGGTAAACCTTAATCTTGAAGCTATGAGAGGTTTATTTGATGGTTCAAAAAAGCTGTATGTGCACTGCGATTATGTACGTGAAATAATTGCTGCCGTTGAGTTTTGCAGAGATCAAAAAATAAAAATGGTTTTGGTAGGCGGAAAGGATTCTTATAAAGTGACAGAACTATTAAAGGAAAATAAAATTCCCGTAGTTCTTGGTAATATTCATTCAGTACCCCAATCGGTTGATGACGACCTTATGCTGCCATTTAAACTTCCGGGTATCCTTTATAAGGCTGGTGTTGAATATTGCATAAGTGTTGGTGGTTTCTGGCAGGTACGAACTCTTAGTTATAATGCTGGACAAGCCGTTCCTTTCGGAATATCAAAAGAAGAGGCATTAAAGGCTATTACCCTTGCGCCTGCAAAAATTCTTGGTATCGATAGTTTGACAGGTTCCATTGAACAAGGTAAGCAGGCTACTTTGTTTGTATCAAAAGGCGATCCACTGGATATGAAAGGCAACAACCTGGTGGCAGCTTTTATTAATGGCAGAAACATTAGCCTTGACAATATTCAAAAGCAGCTTTATCGTAAATATCTTGATAAATATGGTCTTAAGGATAACCAATAAAGTTTCCTAAAGTGTATTCCCATCACATTGTTTTAAAATTTATAAAGCTGTAATTCAATGGTTTTCAAGGGCTCAAGTTGACCATGGTAAATCGAAGAAGTCTATTTTTTTCGTACTATTGCAGCCTCAAAATACTGCCAACCCCAGCAGTTATTGAACAGCAATAAATTTTTAAAGACTGATTTAATACCAACGCTGCACTACCCGTTTAATTCTACTATCATCCGGTTTTAATGCAATGTACAGCAATATGCAAAAAACAAAGGTTTTAATGTTTGGCTGGGAATTTCCACCGCTTATTAATGGCGGACTTGGTGTTGCATGCCTTGGTCTTTGCAAAGCGCTTGCTCCAATGGTGGAGCTAACAATGGTGGTGCCCAAATCAGAACCGCAGCATGTAATGGAGGGAATGGATTTAATTGGGCTTAACAGGGTTTCCATCAGGCAATTAAAAGAAGAAATTGAAAAAAAGCCTTACAGCCATATTAGCATTAAAGAAATTGAATATGTAAACACGTCACTTAATCCTTATATGAGTTTTAAGGAAAAACAGTGGGCTGCTGAAGTTCAGGATTTATTTGTTGAAAACAGAATTAATAGTGTAAGCGATGAGCATGAGCATTTTGAAATTGCTGAACTTTATGGAGGTGATGTAATAAAAAAAGTGCTGGAGTTTTCAAAAATTGCTGTACGGCTTGGGTTAACCAAGGACTTTGATATCATTCATGCGCACGACTGGATGACTTTTATACCTGCCATGCAATTAAAAAGGCTAACTGGGAAACCGTTGGTTTTACATGTTCATTCACTTGAATACGACCGTGGCGGAGAAGAAAGCCGTAACTGGGTTTATCAGCTCGAGAAAAATGCACTGGAAGCAGCCGACCTGATCATACCGGTGAGCTATTATACGGGAAGTATCATCAATAAACATTACGGTATTAATGCAAATAAAATTTACCCGGTTCATAATGGTATCGATTCTGTAAGACACTCAATGCATGAGAAAAGATTTCCTGAAAGTCTTGTGCTTTTTTTAGGTCGTGTTACCATGCAAAAAGGCCCTCGTTATTTTGTTGAAGCTGCAATAAAAGTGCTGAAACAAAATCCTAATGTGCGTTTTGTAATGGCCGGAACAGGCGATCTTACTAATGAGTTAATTGACCTTGTTGCTTCGCATAACATTGGTAATAAATTTCATTTTACAGGTTTCTTAAATAAAACCCGTGTTAATGAATTGCTTGCTATGAGCGATGTGTATTGTATGCCATCTGTAAGTGAACCGTTCGGGCTAAGCGCTGTTGAAGCAGTTCAGTATGAAATTCCAATAGTAATTTCTAAACAAAGCGGGGCTGCTGAGGTTTTACGTGGTTCGCTGATTGCTGATTTTTGGGATACAGATAAAATTGCAAGTTATATCCTGGCATTGCTGCATCATAAAAACCTGCGAGAGGAAATAGTAGAAGAATCAAACCGCGACCTTCAAACCATCAATTGGTCGAACGCAGCAAAGAAAGTAACACAAGCCTATCAGTTGATTTTAACAAACCATCTTCAGCCTGTTGTTTGATTTTTGTTCTGAAAAATCTGTGTAATTAGTTTCTTTGCAGCAATTACATCACCTAGTTTACATTTAAACTCACTCTTTATGCCTTCAATTTGTTTTTATTTCCAGGTACATCAGCCATACAGGTTGAAAGAATATTCCTTCTTTAATATTGGTTACGATCATCACTATGAAAATGATGAAATGAACAGGAGGATATTGAATAAAGTGGCAGACAAATGCTACATACCTACCAATACCATAATGAAGCAACTGATTAAAAAATATAAAGGCAAATTCAGAATATCCTATTCTATCAGTGGAACAGCAATAGAACAATTTGAACAGTGGAGGCCGGATGTTTTACAATCGTTTGTTGATTTGGCTGATACCGGTTGCGTTGAGTTTTTATCTGAAACCTATTCGCATTCTTTGTCATTTTTATTTTCTAAAGAAGAGTTCAACAGACAGGTTCAATTGCATAAAGAAAAAATAGAAGAAGTATTCAATCAAACACCAAAGGTTTTCAGAAATACCGAACTGGTTTATAGTAATGAACTGGCTAAATATGTTGAGGATATGGGGTATACGGGCATATTGTGTGAAGGTGTTGACCGGCTGCTGCATGGCCGAAGCCCTAATTTTTTATACCATGCACCAAATGTTACAAAGATCAAATCGCTGCTCAAGAATTATAGGCTTAGCGATGATATTGCATTTCGGTTTTCTGATAAAGCATGGGTGGAACATCCGCTTACTTCCGAAAAATTCGCAAATTGGATTCACCAGGTTGCCGGAAATGGTGATGTAATAAACCTGTTTATGGATTATGAAACATTTGGTGAACATCAATGGGAGGAAAGCGGTGTATTCGATTTTATGAAGCACCTGCCTGAAAAAATTCTAAAGCATGCTGATTTCGATTTTCTTACTCCTTCACAGGTAGTAAAAAAGTATCCGGTTCGCGGAATTTATGATGCCCACCAGCCAGTATCTTGGGCCGACACCGAGCGCGATTTAAGTGCATGGTTAAGCAATTCTATGCAACAGGAAGCTATGCATAAAGTTTATTCATTTGAAAAAGATTTGAAAGCATTAAACAATGATGAATTGTTACAGGTATGGTCACGTTTACTAACCAGCGATCACTTTTACTACATGTGTACTAAATATTGGGCCGATGGTGATGTGCATAAGTACTTTTCACCTTATAATTCGCCTTATGACGCTTATATTTTTTATATGAATGCAATAGCAGACTTAGAAATCAGGCTGAAAAAATTAAGCGGGCAAGTTGTATTTCCGGTTGATGAGATAAAAGAAATACCTGCTGGTAAAGAAACGGCAGTTAAACAAAAGTCTGCTAAACAAAAACCTGCAACAAAAGCACCGGGTAAAAGTAAAGGAGCTGTAAAAGCAGGTGCCGGCAAAACTGGTGTAGCTGCTCATAAAAGCAAGGCAGCCGCACCATCAAATGGACAAAAGGTTAGTAAAAAACCTGCAAAGGCCAAGGAAGTTAAGAAAGCAAAATAGATGCAGCTGTTTTTTTTACCCGAACTATGTTGAATATACTTGAATTGATAAAACTTTTAGCATAACTATTTGTTAAACATGCATTAAGTCAGAAAGAATGAATCAGTTTAGCATAAAAGATGTTGAATCATTAACAGGTATTAAGCAACATACCCTGCGCATATGGGAGCAGCGATATAATTTTATAAAACCTAAACGAACCAATACCAATATCAGGTTTTATGATGACGATGATCTGAAATTACTCCTTAATATTTCACTGCTGAACAAGAATGGATTTAAGATTTCAAAAATTGCAAAACTCAGCAATAATGAAATTGAAGAAATCATTCTGGAGTTTGGTAATCAGTCTGACAACAAGTTGTACCAACTGCATACGCTAACAGGATGTATGCTTAATCTTGATGAATACAACTTTGAACAAATAATCAGAAATAATTTCACAATGCATGGTGTAGCAAAGACCATGACAGACCTGATATTCCCGTTTCTGAATCACATAGGGGTATTGTGGATGAGCGGTGCAGTTAACCCTGCATTCGAACATTTTATCACCAATATGATTCGCTCGAAGCTTATTGTAGCAACTGATATGGTGGGCTATCATAAACTTAGTAAGCATAATGGTAAAAAGTACCTGCTGTTTCTGCCTTCAGGTGAAACCCATGAAATAGGGTTGCTTTTCGCTAATTATTATTTCCGTTCATTAGGTCATCACACCATGTACCTTGGGCAGAATTTACCTGCAAATGAATTGCAGGTAATAATTCAAACTTATAAACCCGACTATATTTTTACTTCGGTAACCATTCCGTTAACCCCCAAAAAAATGAAGGCATTACTGGATGCATTAATGGCTGAAACAATTAAAGTACCTGTAATGCTTACAGGCAGGATTTTGAATGAGCTGGAATTGCCATTACCTAATCATTTCCACAAGATTTATTCTGTAGATGACTTAAAGCCTTTTTGCTAGAAAAGATTGCGAAAATTTATTTTGAAAAATAGTTGTATTTAAGAATACAGTAGATAGCTCTGAAACCATCTTTCCAGTTGATTTTCTTTCCCTCGGCATAGGTACGGCCATAATATGAAATACCTACTTCGTATATGCGTACGTTAGGTATGCGTGCAATTTTTGCTGTTACCTCGGGTTCAAAGCCAAACCTGTTTTCTTTTAATTTAATACCCTGAATCATTTCTCTTTTAAACAGTTTATAACACGTCTCCATATCAGTAAGGTTGAGGTTGGAGCCCATATTACTCAGGAAAGTGAGAAACTTGTTTCCAATTGAATGCCAGAAAAATAAAATGCGATGTGGATTGCCACCCAAAAACCGCGAACCATAGACAATGTCTGCAAATCCTGATAACACTGGTTTAATCAGGTCGTTATACTCCTCAGGGTCGTATTCAAGATCGGCATCCTGAATTATAATATAATCGCCCGTTGCTTTTTCAATTCCCAAGTGCAAAGCAGCCCCCTTCCCTTTGTTCACTTCATGACTATATAGTTTATAATCAATATTCGGATGCGCCTCAAAGTATCGGTTTATGGCGCCAATGGTATCATCCTTTGAGCAGTCATTTACAATAATAAGTTCCTTGGTAATATTATTCAGTAACTGTACACGCAACACTTTATCTAAAATCAGGTGTACTGTCCGCTCTTCATTATAACAAGGTATTACTACAGAAAGCTTCTTAAAATTTACCATTCAAATTCTTTTTGGTATGAAGTTATTAAAGGCAATTATAATGGAATTTGGTAAAATCCAAATGCGGCATTAACAATTTCAGATTTTTATTTCTTCACCATGGCTATTGAAAAAATGATACTCCATAAGGTGATAATTTTTATCGGCTACTACTTTTATTTTGCGTTTATACCTGGTCATCCATTTTATTCGCAGGCTAATTAAACCACGATTAATATATGCTTCTATATAAGGATGGGTGCGAAGCAGCAGTGATTTTTCATTTTGCTCCTGCATAAAATAGCGGATATTATTTTCAATATCATCAATTACCAGGGTGCTTGATTTTATTTCACCGGTTCCATCGCATGTCGGGCACTTTTCATTGGTGTTAATTTCGGTAACTTGTCTTACCCGCTCACGTGTTACCTGAACCAGGCCAAATTTGCTGGGCGGAAGAATGGTATGGCGGGCACGATCCTTTTTCATTTCATCCCTCAAACATTCAAACAATAGTTTTTTGTTTTCAGGATTTCGCATGTCAATAAAGTCGATAACGATAATGCCACCCATATCGCGAAGTCGTAGTTGCCTCGCAATTTCTTTGGCAGCATTCATGTTTACCTGGAAGTTATGCGACTCCTGGCCTTCTGCATCTACCTTAGTTCTTATACCGCTGTTCACATCTATTACATGCATGGCTTCGGTATGTTCAATAACCAGGTAGGCACCACCCTGCATGTTAACTGTTTTTCCAAAAACCGTTTTTATCTGCTTATCAACACCAAAGTGCTCAAAAATTGGAATCTTAAGTTTATGCAGCTTAACCAGGTCAGTATGCTCAGGCGAAATGGTTCTTACATAACTCCTGATTTCTTCAGCAAGTATGGCATCATTTACATGAACGCTGTTGAAATCAGCAGTAAGCAGGTCTCGTAAAATAGTTGAAGTTTTATCCATCTCACCAAGGACCTTTACCGGTGGCTGAACGGATTTTAAAAGCTCGAAACAACTCTTCCACTTCAGCATTAAATCCTGTATATCTTTATCCAGTTCGGCAACCATTTTACCCTCGGCAACAGTACGAACGATAACACTAAAGTTTTTAGGCTTAATGCTTAATGCAAGCCTGCGCAGGCGATTACGCTCTTCTGCATTTTTAATTTTTGACGAAACTGAAACCCCATCACTAAAAGGAGTAATTACCACGTAACGTCCTGCAAGGGAAAGTTCTGAGGCCAACCTATGCCCTTTGGTTGAAATGGGCTCTTTTGCAATTTGCACCATAACCCATTGATTAGGTGAAATTACCTGGGAAATTTTGCCTCCCTTATTGATATCGGGTTCTTTTTCAAAATTATTTAAGGTGGCATCGGTCTGCTTGCCGGCTATAACATTCTTAATATACTTATTTAAACTTTGAAACTGTGGTCCCAGATCGAGATAGTGTAAAAAACCCTCTTTTTCAAAACCAATATCAATAAATGCAGCATTAAGCCCGGGCAGGAGCTTTTTTACTTTGCCAAGGTAAATATCTCCAACGGCAAAGCTCTGGTCTTTTTTTTCGCTGTTCAGCTCGACCAGTTTCTTATCCTCTAAAAGTGCAATGGTAACTTCACTGTCCTTTGCATCAATAATTAACTCGCTTGTCAAGTTATTATATTTTAATCCGGTAAAATGCTGTTTAACACTAATAAGTTGGTTTGATACATGCAGCAACTGCATATGATCAGCTAGCTCTATTTCATTTCTGATTACTATGAAATGGCTGGTAAATGTGCTGGTGCATCATTATTAATGCTTAAACCTCATAACCGGTTTTATTTTCGATATCAAAATCATAAAACCATAAAAGCTATGTTGTTATGATTTTTCAGAAATGGGGAATATTAAAAACCGTTGCTTAAAAAACCTGGTTTCTAATAGGTTAAATAGCAATCCAAAAACGGATTACTTCTTTTTATGCCTGTTTTTCCTGAGGCGTTTCTTACGCTTATGCGTAGCCATTTTATGTCTCTTTCTTTTCTTACCGCTTGGCATGATATATATTTTTTAAACTTAAATAAGCTTTATCTATTGAACATAAGCGGGGTTAATCCCACTCTGGTTTTTTTAAAACAGGGGTGCAAATGTAGTTTTTTTATTAACAAATGAAAGTTTTTTGTTGAAACAATACATGGCAACCGTTTTTTAAAAGCTCTTTTTACAATTTATAGCCGGCTTAAATGAAAATTGCCATAATTCAGACGTTTAATTTCAATTATAACTCAAATCGGTGCAAGTTCATTAGTTTTACAATTGTCAAATGATTACACAAACCAGGGGCATTGTATTACATACTGTACCTTTTAGTGAAACTTCGGTAATTGCCAAAGTTTACACTCAGGCTCATGGTATGCAATCATATATTTTTAATGGAGTACGCAAAGCAAAATCAAAATTGAAGGCAGGTTTACTTCAGCCGCTTACCCTTGTTGAACTGGTGGTGCACCACAAGGAGAACCGGGATATACAACGCGTAACTGAAATTAATGCAGCTCCCCAGCTTATAAGTATTCCGTATGATATGGTTAAAAGCTCCATAGCCTTTTTTATTGCAGAGGTTTTATACAAAAGCATACGTGAGGAGGAAGCCAACCAAAACCTGTTTGAATTTTTATCCAGCCATATCGAACTCCTGGATCATACAAGCGAGTCGTGCAAACAATTTCATCACTACTTCCTGATGCAACTTACCAAACACCTGGGCTTTTATCCGCATGGCGAATACAGCGATAATTGCTTCCTGTTCGATTTACGCGAAGGCATTTACCTGCCTTCTTTTCCACCTTACACTGAATTTGTAACGGGTGAACAGGCAATGTCACTGTATAAAATAACCAGCGCTACTTTTGATGAGCATCATAAAATTACAATGACAGCGGCTGAAAGAAGAGGGTTATTACAAACTATTTTAGCCTATTATGAATTGCATGCTTTGCACGGCATTAAAATCAACTCGCATGCGGTGCTTGCAGAGGTAATGGATTAATGCCTGAAACATTCAATTACTCCGGTGTTACTTATCCGAAGTTGCCGGAAATTTAAAGCGGAATGTTAGCGTGTTTTTTCCGGGGAAGTTTGGCAACTTTATTTTCAAGCATCTTAAAAGCAGTTATGAGTTTTTCTCTGGTGTCCTGCGGTAAGATAACTTCATCAATATACCCACGCTCGGCAGCACGATACGGATTTGCAAAATGCTCAATATATTCCTGTTCTTTTTCCTTGTGCTTGGCTTTAGGGTCAGCTGCTTTCACAATTTCGTTCTTGAAAATAATTTCTGAAGCTCCGGCAGCACCCATCACTGCAATTTCGGCCGTAGGCCAGGCATAGTTCATATCTGCGCCTATGTGCTTGCTGTTCATCACATCATAAGCACCGCCATAAGCTTTGCGGGTAATTACTGTTACGCGTGGCACAGTAGCTTCGCTGAAAGCAAACAACAATTTTGCTCCATTGGTAATGATGCCGTTCCATTCCTGGTCAGTGCCGGGTAAAAAACCCGGAACATCTTCAAACACCAGCAGCGGTATATTAAAGCAATCACAAAAGCGTACAAAACGTGCTGCTTTTTTTGATGCCTGTATGTCGAGCACTCCGGCAAGCACTGCAGGCTGATTTGCAATAATTCCGATACTTCGTCCTGCAATACGGGCAAAGCCAACGATTATATTCTCTGCATAATTTTTATGCACTTCAAAAAAATCACCCTCATCTACAACCTCTTTTATAACATCATGCATATCATATGGCTGATTGGGATTATCAGGTATCAGGCTGTTTAACTTAGGACGAGACTCAATGCTATTAGCATATGCAATTACAGGCGCATCATCTTCGCAATTCTGAGGCATGTAACTGAGGAGCTTTTTAATATCATTAATACACTCCAGTTCATTAGCGCATGAAAAATGAGTAACCCCGCTTTTAATACTGTGCGCTGATGCTCCGCCTAATTCTTCAGAAGTAACTTCCTCATGAGTTACTGTTTTTACAACATTAGGCCCGGTAACAAACATGTAGGAAGTATTTTCCACCATTAAAATAAAATCAGTAATAGCGGGTGAATAAACAGCACCACCTGCACAGGGCCCCATGATGGCGCTTATCTGAGGAATAACACCGGATGATAATGTATTACGATAAAATATATCAGCATAGCCACCCAGGCTAACCACGCCTTCCTGTATACGGGCACCCCCGGAATCATTAAGGCCTACAACGGGAGCACCATTTTGCATGGCAAGGTCCATGATGCGGCAAATTTTTGATGCATGAGCTTCGCTAAGTGAGCCGCCAAAAACGGTAAAGTCCTGTGCGAAAACATAAGTGAGGCGGCCATTAATATTTCCGAAAGCGGTGATGACACCATCTCCTAAATATTTCTCTTTTTCCAATCCAAATTCAACAGAACGATGCGTAACAAACATCCCTATTTCTTCAAACTTACCGTCATCAAATAAAAAATGCAACCGCTCACGTGCAGTAAGTTTGCCTTTTGAATGTTGTGAGTCAATACGTTTCTGACCTCCGCCCAAATGTGCTTCGGTTATATTTTTTTTAAGCTCTTCTATTTTCGAATTCATTATTGTTTTTCAAAAGAAATTTGAGTTTGCAATTATAGCGGAAAAGAATTTAAACAGTCATTGATCTTTAATTTTCGAATACAACCGGTTATCTACATAAACTCCATTTTTGCAAAAATTCTTTCTTAAAATGCCTTCAAACTCAAATCCTGCTGCTTCAAGTACTTTTTGTGAAGCAATGTTGTGCAGGTAGGTTTGTGCTTCAATGCGAATATATTTTCTGTTGTTGAATAGATAGGTTGTAAAAGTTTTTACTGCAGCAGTTGTTATGCCAGCACCGCGAAATGGTTTCCCCATCCAATACCCAATTTCTTCTTTATGAGAATCAATTTTGTATTTACAAACCAGACCAATAATTCCTATCAATTCATCGGCTGTGTTTCTGATTGCAAACACCGGTGGCGCATTAAATTCTTTTTTTTTCTCATCAATCCATTTTAGAAAAGTTATGGCATCTTTTTCAAGGTATGGGTAAGGTATGAGCAGTGTGTTGTTGTAAATCTCTATATCATTACAATACTCTATCAGTTTAGGAATATCACTTTCTGTGATTGGTGATAAATGATATTGAGCGTTGATGGTTATTTTCATACCGATAAATTTTATCTGATTGCAATATAACCTTTGAAAATAAAAAAACGCAGTCACCTAATGACTGCGTTTTTTCAAAACAATTTATTTTCCAAACTGATTTTACCATCCTGCCAGGGTTATACCAAATGTTACCGGGCGCAATTCGGGGCCTTTGTTATCTTTAAACAAACTTTCTAAAGCATAAGTTGCAAAAAGGTTCAGCTCACCATAACCTATGTGCACACGTGCATCAAATTCAACCGGGCGCAGGTTATAGTCGTTGTGTATTTTTTCTTTGCCTTCGCCCGATTTCAGTTTTACACGCGATCCGATTTTATAATTGAAAACCATACCTCCGCCAAAATGGAATGAATTTTTATTGTATTTGGAAGTATTAAACTCCAGCAACAGCGGCACAGAAATGTAATCGACAGCAAGCTTGTATTTGTTGTATGATTTTTCGGCAGGTGCTGCAGTAACCATTTCTGCTCCCGAAACCAGTATAGAATCTTTATTGGCAAAGTAGTAATTACGGAATGAAAATCCGAATCCGGTTCCGAGCATGATGTAACGCTCATACAATTTCACTTTATATTCGAACGGATTGATGTTTACAAAAACTGATTTACCCGAGTTCAATCCAAGGTAACCATATTCATCAGGCACATCAAATTTATTATCGGTATTCAGGTAGTTGTTAAAACCAAACTCAACACCAGCCCAATGTAACTGTGCTTTGCGCGGTGTTTCATTGTAATTCCAGTTGATTTGTTTGCCGGGATTTATTACCAGCACTGTGGTTTTTCCAAAGTTGAGCCAGGTGGTATCATTGATCTCGGTATTTTTATTGCCTAGGTTGGCCAGCCCGCTGTTCTTTGCATCAATGTGCAGCGGATCCGTTTTTGTAATTACAGTGCCCTTGCCACTTATTGCAGTGGTAAGCGTATCTTTTACATCAATTAACACCTTTGATAAACCGCTTACATTAACATTACAGTTTTTTACAGTAAGGTCGCTTGCATAAACATTTGCACGGCCCGATGCATTTACTTCAAGTAAATCAGCAGTTCCTTTCATATTCCCGCTGTAATTGCCGCTTACATTTAAAAAGATGTTACCACCTTTTACGTTAATGTCGGATTTTCCGTTACCTGAAACTTTAAAGTTAAGTTCATCAATTGTAAATAGAGAGTCCATAATAATTTCGCCATTACCGCTGATGTCAATATCAGTAAGTGATGGTGTAACAACATAAACCGGTTCGGAAAAAACGCGGCTGAGGTGCAGTTTTTCATTGTTTACACTTATGCCTGCAAGGTTTTGCTGGCCGGTAATGGTTATAGTGCTTTGCTGTCCCTGCTTTACATATACCTTGGCCGAGCCCGAAATTTTTATTTCATTAAATTGTCCGGTAATAACATCCTGGGCCATTGTTATGCCTGAAAAAGCAGCCAGGGCTATTGATAAAACATATCTTTTCATAATTATAATCTATTTTTAAATGTGTGCGTTAATTACAGTAGTAATACGCCCGACACCTTTAAAAAGTTACAATTCTTATAAAAACTTTAAAAACAGTGTAATTAATTAAGGTAACCGCAATTTATTTGCCTGCATAGGTGAGGAATAAATACAGGTAAAGCCAAAGTATTCCTAAAAAATGCCAGTAGGTGGCACACTGGGTTAAGGCAAAATAATTTTGTGAATTGTAGTTGTCAAACAAAGCTTTGTAGTTAACATATACCAGGTAAATAATTCCACCGGCAAGGTGCGCCAGGTGAACACCGGTAATTACATATACAAAAGAAGTGGAAGGATCATTGGCTACGAAAAACAAATTACGGTTTACCATATCAACCCAGCCTAAAAACTGCAGCAGTACAAAAACCAACCCCAGCCCAAATGTTAATAACAGTGATGATTTAACCATGTAGGCTTTATTATTTTTTGCCGCATAAACGGAAAGTTGCATCGGAATGCTGCTGGCAAGAATGGTAATGGTTGAATACAAAAACATTTTGGGGAGTTGAAATATTGTCCAGTTGCCCTCGGCCATACGAACAATATAGGCACTGGTGTAAGCAGCAAAAATCATAATCATGCTTACTATGCCGAACCACAATAAAATGCGATAAGTGCGGATACCGGTGTAGGTTTGTTCTTCTGTCATTGTTGTCATTCTGTTATTCTTTTTTCACTATTTAAATTTCCTGGACCTAAACCCTGTCCAGTACAAGAGCAATTAATACAACGGGTAAATAAACAAATGATGCAAACATAAGTTTACGTGCAGCATCAATACTGCATTCCCTGTACAGGACTATTGCCTTCCAGATAAACCACGCTGCTGCCAGCATTAATACAATCATGGAATAAAACCCTGACAGTTTAAATAAGTAGGGCATTAATCCAACAGGTATTAATGCAAATGCATATATCATGGTTTGAAAAGCCGAAGCTTTATCGCGTTTGCGGGTAGGCAGTAATTCGAATCCTGCTTTTTTATAGTCGTCATCGGCCACCCAGGCAATTGCCCAAAAATGAGGAAACTGCCAGAAGAACTGAATGGCAAACAGGATAAGTGCTGCAAAGCTGATTTCGCCTGTTGCGGCTATATAGCCCAGTGCTGTAGGAATAGCGCCCGGTATAGCACCAACAAATACCGCAAAGGGGGTAAAGCGTTTTAAAGGGGTGTAGGCAAAAACGTAACTGAACAATGCGATAGTTCCGAGAATGCCTGAAGCCGGATTCACAAAATAAAAGAGGATAATTTGTCCACCCAGTCCTGTTAACAATGCAATAGTATAGGCCTCTGTTAGCGACATGCGATAATCGGGTAGCGGGCGGTTACTGGTGCGTTCCATCAAGCGGTCCAGTTCGCGTTCCATTATCTGGTTAAAGGCATTGCTGCTGCCGGTTATTAAAAACCCGCCTGCAATAAGCCACAGGAATTTTGCCCAGTCGATTGGAAACGAAGTGCCAAGCAGGTAAGTCATGGCTGCACTGAAAACCACCAGCGATGCAAGGCGCATTTTGGTTAATTGTGCATAATCTTTTAATCTGAAAGCAAACACCCTGTTTATGGTTACTGAATCCATTTATCATTTAAAAACGGAGTGCAAAAGTAACCTTTACTGTTTTTTAAACAAGGATTTCGCACAACCCAACTATTGTATCTCTATTCTGTATTGTAGCCGGATTGTTATCGGCTGTTAAAGGACACGCTACTATGCGGACAGCGAACCTGACGGAAGAGAATAGAATCCTGAAAATTGGTGTTCGTTAATTTGTCAAACACAGACAAAAATCATAAGAAACCGCTTTAATGTTATTGCTAAAAATTTTTTAGCTTTACAATCAACAACTAAAAATTCAAATGTTATGAAAAAGCAAATCAACTATTCATCGAACTTTTCTGAAGGTGTTTATTTTGTCCATGTCTATCAAGATAATACGTTAAAAGAAACACATCGTTTGGTGATTGTACGATAATTCTAAATTAAGAGTGCTGAAAATTTCAGCACTCTTTTCATTTTTAAGAAACGATGATAAAAAAAATACTTTTCTTAATTTTTATTACTAGTAAATTACTTGCACAAAACCAAAACAGTGTTTGGATTTTTGGAGATAGTTCAGGCATTAACTTTAGTAACATCAATAATCCAGTAGCAATAAATTCGGGTATGCGAGGACGGGGAAGTTGTGTATCTATTTGTGATACATCAGGTAATCTGCTTCTATATTCCTTTACGGTTGAGAGCTCAGGAGCATGGTCAACCCATATTTTTAATAGTACTGATTCTTCAGTGACTGGCGCAGATTCAATAACTGGCTTAGCCTGGTACAATGAATTAGCACTTCTTCCTAAACCTAATTCGCAAAACCAATACTTTTTATTTTCAATTGGATTAGAACAAGCTATTAATCAAGGCTTATATCTTACCACAATAGATATGAGTTTAAATGGTGGCTTAGGGGGGGTCGTTCAACAGAATGTTCAAATAAATAATTTGAATTACGGTGATTGTCTTACTGCTGTTAAACATGGCAACGGTAGGGATTGGTGGGTTATAGGAAAGTTACATACAGTGCCTTCAACTTTTTATAATCGCTTTCTTGTTTACCTTGTAACACCCGATAGCATTTATCCACCATCTATCTATGATTTTAATGATGCATCTGATGGAACTTTTCAGAAAATTGTTTGGCATCCTGATTACAATAAACTGATGGTAGTTAACGCCAGGGGCTATATGTCCGAATTCAATTTTGACCGATGTAGCGGTGCAATTACCTTAAACAAAAACATTTTTCCTGAGCAGTCAAGTAATTTTAATCGTCCATTTTGGGAAGGTGCTTATTCACCTAACGGTAACGTCTTTTATGTCAGCCGTACATCTTATGGAGGTAATGCCGGTGATTATAATTATCTGCTTCAATATGATTTGTTGGCAACCGATATTCCTGCAAGTTGCGACACGTTGGATTCTACATTATACCCGATTGCAGATTGTGGCGCTGTTCGCTTAGCGCCCGATGGCAAAATATATTATAGTCAGGCTTACCCTTGGGGATTTCCTTATCAGGATAGCATGTATAACTATGTTAATCAAAACTTAGGTGTAATAAACAACCCTGATGTGGTTGGTAATGGCTGCAACTTTGCGCCCTTTAGTTTTTACCTTGGTGGCAAGCGTACATACTACGGCTTACCTAATAATCCAAATTATTCATTAGGTCCGCTGGTTGGTTCTTTATGTGATACATTGTCAACGGGACTTTCACTACCTGTTTCTGAAAAAAGGGGAGTAATTTATCTCTCTCCAAATCCTGCACATTCAGTTTTGTATTTCAATGCACAGCAAGTAAAAGGAAAAGAAGCGCTGATTATAATAACCAATGCAATGGGCGCAATAGTTTTCAAAAAGAAACTCCAGGTTTATAATGGAGGTTATGCCACAAGCAGGATTGATGTCAGTGGTTTTAGCAATGGTATTTATTTTATAACCCTGCAAAGTGAGAAACAGGTTTTATCGGCAAAGTTTGTTAAGAATTAAGTCCAACATATTCTATGTGCATTCCCAAATTCAAATGATGACAATTTTAAAATCAATTACCGGTTACCGCAAAACAATAATGGCAAGTTGGAAGTGTTTGATGTTACAGGCAAGGTTGTTTACAAGCAAAACCTGCCGCAATGGAGCAGTATGCAAAGTATTTCTTTAAAAAATTTGAGTGATGGAATTTATTTAATTCGCATTGCAAGTGGCAATTATTTTGCAACGAAAAAATTTGTTGTCAATCATGATTGAAAAAAAATTTGCTTTGATTGTTTTTGTCCTATTATTAAACTATTCTGGTATTTTTTCACAAAGCAAAGACAACTATTGGCCGCTTGGTTATAGCAGTTTTACAACTGACACATTATTGGGCGGTATGAAACTTACATTTCCAGGAAATATAGCGGTTTTAGATACACATTCAAGAAAGATGTCATTTCGTTACACAAATGCGGCAATAAGTAATGATGCGGGATCGCTGCTTTTCTATACAAATGGGGTTTACATTGCAAACGCCTTGGATGATACCATGCTGAATGGCAGCGGTCTTAATCCAAGCTGGTACACTACACAGTTTTATAATACAGGTTTACGGGCTCCTCAGGGTGATGTAATTATTAATAAACCGGGAAATGATAGTCTTTATTATCTATTTCATGTGACCGCAAACTATCCTACACCATTAGCAAGGCCTAAATATTTGTATCAAAGTATAATAAATATGAATGGTGATAGCGGACTTGGTGAGGTGATACTTAAAAACCATGTTTTGATAGATGACACTTTGTACCCCGGAGCATTAACCTTAACACGTCATGCCAATGGCAGAGACTGGTGGCTTCTTGTGCCAAGATGGGGAGCTAACATTGGCTATTATACAGTGCTGATTACACCCGATACCATTCAGCAAACTAACTATCAAACTTTCCCCTTCGATGGTTTGCAGGGTGGGCAAGCATGTTTTTCCTCTGATGGAAGCAAGTATATAATTAGTTACTGGTGGGGAGTTGCCTTTTTTGATTTCGACCGGTGCAGCGGCACGTTAAATTTTATAGATAATAAAGTCTTTGCAGATAGTGCTTTTTGTTTGGGTGCCAGCATATCACCTAACAGCCGCTATGCTTACATAACACACGGTGGTTTTGAACTACTGCAATACGATTTGCAGGCAAGTAATATTGTTACCTCCGAGCAAGTAGTGGCAACGTATGATGGCTTTCAAGCACCTGCAGGATGGAACACAAATTTTTGGATGCACCAAATAGCACCCGATGGCAAAATTTATATCAATACTACAAGCACCACTATGGCACTGCATACTATTGAAGCACCGGACAGCGGTGGAGTTGCCTGTAATGTTCAACAGCACTCAATGCTATTGCCACATTTTAATGCTACTATCCCTAACTTCCCCAACTACAACTTAGGTCGCTTACAAGGTTCTCCATGTGATACGTTGCAGTGGGCAGGCATTGATGATATGCAACAGGATTTTAAGTTTACTGTTTATCCAAATCCAAATGATGGAAATTTTAAAATCAGATACCAATTGCCTCAAAACAAAAAAGGTACGCTTGAAATATTTGATGTAACAGGCAAGCTTGTTTATAAGCAAAACCTGCCGCAATGGAGCAGTATGCAAAGTATTTCTTTAAAAAATTTGAGTGATGGCATTTACAATGCAGCAATAATTTCAGACGGCAAAAGAGTAAATCAAACTATAGTAATAATTAATGAATAAAAGACCCTATGCCGTTGCCGAGTACTCCGATGTGTTTGTTTTTTTGGGGTGGTGAGACTCGTCAACTAAGAAAACCAGCGTCAATGCCTGAAACCTTAGGCGATGGCAGGCATGTTAAGGAAATGTAACAGGCCTGTTATATTATACTTAATATGTTAAAAATTTGAATTGCTGTAACTTACTTTATGCCTGATAGTCTTATTCAAAAAAAACTCATGAAAAAAATCTTCTACTCCTTAGCACTACTATTATTTTTAAGTATCTCAGTTGTGTATTCGCAAAACTATAATATGCAATTGCGTGATCACCTTACTTACACAGGCCGTACTTCAAACATTGGCGGGTATACCTTAAATGGAAACGAGTATGCACTCGTAGGTTGGGAATATGGTTTATCAATTGTGGATGTTACCAACCCCGATTCAGTTTATGAAGTTCTAAATGTTCCGGGAATACAATCCAACTGGAGAGAAGTAAAAACATTTAATAATCATGCTTATGTAACCACCGAAGGTGGAGGAGGATTGCAGATTGTTGACCTCAGCAACCTGCCTGCCTCAGCTCCTGTAGTTAATTATACCGGTGATGGTGTTATAGCAGGGCAGTTAACTACTATACATGCTTTGCATATTGATAATGGGTATGTTTACCTCTATGGCACCAATTTGTTTTTTGGAGCAGCATTAATCTGTGATCTTAATACCGATCCGTTAAATCCGGTATTCATGGGCTATACACCGGGCTCGTATGTTCATGACGGATATGTGAGAAATGATACACTTTGGGCTTGCGAAATTTACTCAGGCACACTTGCTGTTTATGATGTAACTGATAAAACCAATCCTGTACTATTGAATATCCAGGTTACTCCCGGAGCCTTTACGCATAACTCATGGCTCAATGACGAAGGCACTGTAATTTTTACAACCGATGAAGTTGGTAACAGTTATCTGACAGCTTATGATATAACTGACGTAAATAACATAACTGAACTCGATCGTTACCAAACAGCACCCGGATCAGGGTCTATTGTCCACAATACACATACGCTTAATAATTATGAAGTGGTTAGCTGGTATACTGAAGGTGTTGTTATAGTAGATGCCTCGCACCCGGATAACCTGGTAGAGGTGGCCAAGTACGATTGTTCTCCGTTTTCAGGTGGCGGCTTTAGCGGGGCATGGGGAGTTTATCCTTACCTGCCATCGGGCAATTTGCTGGTATCAGATATTGAGGGCGGTTTGTTTGTTTTAACGCCAACCTATATGCGGGCTTGTTCAATGCAGGGGTTGGTTACTGATAGTACCACAGGATTACCAATCAACAATGCCCTTGTAAGTATTGTTTCAACGAATTCATCAGCTACCACTAACCTTAATGGAAATTACAAAACCGGATATGGAATAGCCGGCACCTATGATGTTACTATTACTGCTTTTGGCTATGTTTCAAAAACCATAACAGGGGTTACGCTTGTTAATGATAGCCTTACTGTTTTAGATGTGCAGCTGGCAGCAGCACCCACATTTACACTTACAGGAACTGTTACTGAAGCAGTAACGGGCAACCCTGTGGCCAATGCAAAAGTTAAGTTTCAGGCAGGCAGCACTGCAATTGATATTACTGCCGATCCATCAGGAAATTTCTCACTGAACAATTTTGTGTCTTCCACATGGGATGTTACTGCACAACAATGGGGTTATAAAACCACGTGCATTAACAGCAACCTTGTACCGGGTTCAACACTTAACCTGGTATTAACTCCCGGTATATACGATGACTTTACATTTGACTGGGGATGGACTGTTACCGGAACAGCAGCTACGGGCATGTTTGAACGTGCTGAACCACTGGGAACTTCCACATCAGGTATTTATCTTAATCCTGAGTTTGATGTAGCAGGCGATTGTGGCGATCAATGCTATGTTACGGGTAACACCGGAACACAGCTTTTTGATGATGCAGTATTTGACGGGTTTACTCAAATTGAATCGCCTGTTTTTGATTTAACCGGCATTGGCAACCCGATATTAAGATACCAGCGCTGGTTTTTTAATTATGGCGATCCGGGGTCAGGAATTAATGCCAATGATACTTTCAGAGTTAGTATAAGTAACGGAGCGCAGACTGTGGTACTTGAAAATTATCATCCCGGTAATACGCTGGCTAACTGGACGAATAAAGTTTATATACTGCACAATTACATAACCTTCACGTCCACCATGAAGATTTTTGTTTATACCTCCAATGAAATTGGTGCGCAGGATTTGCTTGAAGCCGGGTTTGATAAATTTGAAATAATTGCGGGTCCAACCAGTGGAATAAATGAAACAGAACAGCAAACAGTGCAGCTGTTTCCTAATCCTGCTGTGAATATAATTCAGGTAAATTGCAAAAAAGCTCCTGAAATGCTGCTGGTTTATGATGTTACCGGCAGAGAGGTTAAAGAGATTAAAAATCCGGCTGCTGATCAGTCTATAGATGTATCCGATCTGGAACCAGGAACCTATATGGTAACAGTTACATTTAAAGACGGCAGCAAGGGCACACAGAAATTGCTGAAGAACTAAGGAGTAATAAACAGATGAAATTGCAGCCGTGCTAAACTTCCCAATGTTTGGAAGTGCGGTAGCATGTGCCTTTAAACAGCGCTACGGTTTTATCATCCTGGTTATAAATATCGATATGGTAAATTCCGATTTTATTGGATAAATGTTTTTCGGAAGCAATTGCCGTTAAAACATCACCTTCCTTTATTGCCAGTGTATGTGATATGGAAGTTTCAACAGATACGCTTTTAATGCCATGCGAATTACAGGCGAATGCAAAAGCACTGTCAGCCAGTGAATAGGTAATGCCACCGTGGGCTATGGCAAATCCATTAAGCATTTCTTTTTTTACTACCATTTGCAGCTTACAACTTCCGGCATTTATTTCCAGCAGTTCAATGCCCAGCCACTGGCTGAACCAGTCGTTATCATACATTTTATGTACTACCTTTTCTGCAAGTGTCATAGGAGCGTTCGTAATTTTAGGAGTGAGAATAATTGTCCGGAATTTTCCGAAGTTTCTTGTTAATACAGGGATGATTAATTGGCTTTATGCCAGAATGATTTTTCATAGAAGTGTTTGCCTTCGCGAACCATTCGTTTTAATAAAACCGAGGCACGATAGCGATCTTCGCCATATTCATGATGCATGAATTCAAGCGTTTGTAGAACATTTTCAAGCCCGATGTCTTCTGCCCATCGTAACAAACCTTTCGGGTAGTTAACCCCTTTTTCAACAGCTATTTCCATATCTTCTTTACTTGCTAGCCGATTATGAAAAGCATCAATAGCCTCATTAATCATCATGCAGATTACCCGGTTAAAAATAACTTTTCCTAAAATTTCATTTTTATTGGGTACAGGTTGATTCGCATTCTCACTGTAATCGTAAAATCCTTTACCCGACTTTCTTCCAAAATGCCTGGCTTCAAATAATCGCTTTTGAGTAATTGAAGGCTGAAAACGGGGTTCATAAAAAAACTGGGTCCAGACGGTTTCAGTTACTGCATAATTGACATCATTGCCAATAAAATCCATTAATTCGAAAGGCCCCATTCTAAACTGCCCGAAATTTTTCATAGCCCAGTCAATAGTTGCAAAATCAGCTATTCCTTCCTCATATATCCTTATGCTTTCTCCATAAAAGCAGCGTGCCAGCCTGTTTACAATAAAGCCGGGAGTATCCCTTGCCACAACTGTTGTTTTACCCCAGTAATCAATTAGCTCCTTACAAACGGTGGTTATTTTTTCACTAGTTGTAATGGCAGGAATGATTTCCACCAATGGCATTAAAATAGCAGGATTAAAAAAATGAATACCAATAACGCGTGACGGTTTTTTGCAAACGGAAGCAATAGAGGTGATGGAAAGCGATGAAGTATTTGTTGCCAAAACGCATTGCTCGCTAACAATTCGTTCAAGGTCCAGGAAAATCTTGTGCTTTATAGAGATATCTTCAATAACAGCTTCTATAATTAAATCGCAGTTACTGAAATTGTTGAAATCACTCGTAGTGCTTAAATTTCCCAATATGGCATGCACCTTTTCGCGACTGAATTTGTTTTTCTCAGCAAGCTTATTTACCGATGCTTTCCAGTTAGCAGCGGCTTTTTCAATTGCATTGTGGTTCATATCAAATACAAGCACCTTGTGACCTGCTGTGGCTGCAACCTGTGCAATTCCGGTACCCATTGCTCCGGCACCAACTACTCCTATTATTGCATTTTTATCAAGCATAACTCTATTTTTTTACGAAAGTAACAAAGGTTTTTCGGACGCAATTAATAAATGAATATTTATATAAGTGCCGGAATAATTTTCTTTTTTAAAAAAATAGTGGCATTACCACTTATAATCCCTTAGACAGGGGCAAGCCGCGTACCTTAAAGTCAAAAAACTATAAGTAAGAAACTGAGACCTGAATTAAATCAAAGAAAGGTTTGCAGTTGTTGCAGATAACGTTGGCATTCAAAGCCAGTTCCCGCAACTTTTTTATCTTCGCGCTCCCAAATTAAAAAGTGATGATAGAAAAATTAGAAGCGATAGAGCAGAAGTTTAAAGAAATTGAAGAACAGCTGAGTGCGCCTGATGTGATTAGCGACATGAAGCGTTTTGCAGCTTTAAACAGGCAGTATAAAGAAATGAAAGCCATAGTAGATAAATCGCAGGAATACAAACTTGTGGTTAATCATTATGACGAAGCCCGCCATGTTTTAAATAATGAAAAAGATGAGGAGATGAAGGAAATGGCAAAGTCTGAAATTGAAGTGCTTGAAGAAAAGCGCAATCAATTGGAAGAAGAAATAAGGTTATTGCTTGTACCGGCTGATCCTGAAGATAACAAGAATGCAATATTTGAAATTCGTGCCGGAACAGGTGGAGATGAGGCCAGTATTTTTGCTGGTGATTTGTACCGCATGTACACACGCTATTGCGAAGCCCGCGGCTGGAAGGTTGAACTGGTTGACTACAGCCCGGGAACAACGGGTGGTTTCAAAGAAATTATATTTAATGTGATTGGAGATGGCAGTTATGGCATCATGAAATACGAATCAGGTGTTCATCGTGTTCAAAGGGTTCCGGTAACAGAAACTCAGGGCCGTGTGCATACTTCTGCAGCTACAGTAGCTGTTTTACCTGAAGCAGATGAGTTTGATGTAGAGATAAAAGAAAGCGATTTGCGTAAAGACTATTTCTGTTCATCAGGTCCGGGCGGCCAGTCGGTTAATACCACTTACAGTGCAGTGCGTCTTACACATATTCCGACAGGTGTAGTTGTTCAATGCCAGGATGAAAAATCGCAAATCAAAAATTATGCGAAGGCGCTTAGTGTTTTGCGTTCGCGTATTTATGAATTTGAATTGCAAAAACGGATGGATGAAATTGCAAAGAAACGCAAGACTATGGTATCTACCGGTGACCGTTCAGCAAAAATCCGCACCTATAATTATGCACAAAGTCGTGTAACTGATCACCGCATTGGCCTTTCAACATTTAACCTGCCAGCGTTTATGGACGGAGATATTCAGGAGTTTATTGATGCATTGCAATTGGCTGAAAATGCTGAAAAAATGAAAGAAGCCGTAGTTTAATTTCGTAATAAACAAACGCTAAACTCAAAACGAATCTTGAACCGCGCAGAACTTTTTAAAAATATACTCGGCAAAAAATCATTTTTGTGCATTGGCCTGGATACGGATTTGCAAAAAATTCCAAAGCACTTATTGAAAAGTGAGGATCCTGTTTTTGAATTTAATAAAGAGATTATTGATGCCACACATGATTTGTGCGTAGCATACAAACCTAATCTTGCTTTTTATGAATGTCTTGGAATAAAGGGCTGGATAGCATTAGAAAAAACCATCAATTACCTCAACCAAAATTACCCTGACCAATTTACAATTGCCGATGCCAAACGTGGCGACATAGGAAATACATCCAAAATGTATGCGCAGGCTTTTTTTGAGAAACTTAATTTCGACAGCGTTACAGTTGCACCTTATATGGGTGAGGATTCAGTTTCACCTTTTTTGGAATACAAAAATAAGTGGGTGATTCTGCTTGCTCTAACCAGTAATAAAGGAGCGGAAGACTTTCAAAAACTTGAAATTGATAGTTTAAAATCAGAAGCCGGTAACAAAAGCAACAATGCAGCTTCAAACCAGCTTTTCAAAACAGTTCTGAAAAAATCTTCTCAATGGGGCAATGCTGATAATATGATGTATGTTGTTGGTGCAACCCAGGCCTCAATGCTCAATGATGTACGAACTATTGTTCCTGATCATTTTCTTTTGGTTCCCGGTGTGGGAGCGCAGGGTGGGAGTTTGCAGGATGTAGCTAAACATGGAATGAACAAGCAATGTGGCTTACTGGTTAACTCCTCACGCAATATTATTTATGCAGGCAATGATGAGCATTTTGCCAAAGCCGCACGTGCAGAAGCGTTTAAAATGCAGCAGGAAATGGAACAGTTGCTGGCTGTTATTGCCTGATTTTCTGCGAGTGCATATATTTGATCTGTAAACCACATTAAATTGCTTGTTATATATGCAAGAAGCCTTACTCCATCACATCTGGAAATTCAGACTGTTTGATATGAGACAGCTTTCGACAGTGGATGGCGAAACATTAGAAATCATTCATCCCGGTAAGCATAACTCAGATTCAGGTCCGGATTTTTTTGATTCAAGAATTAAAATTGGTGGTACACTTTGGGCTGGCAATGTTGAACTGCATATTAAAACCAATGACTGGCAAAAACACAATCATCAAAATGATGGCGCTTATGATAATGTTATTCTGCATGTAGTATATGACAATGATGCCGCATTCAAAGGCAACTCTCAAACTCCAATCTTAGAGTTAAAATCGCGCATCAGCCAGAGTATCTTAAAAACATATGATACGCTCATGCTGAATCAGAATAAAATTCCATGCAGTGCAAGTATTCCAGGTGTTGATGATTTTACATTTTCTAATTGGTTAGACCGTTTATTGATTGAACGCCTTGAACAAAAAACCAAATCAATTGAAACCATGTTGGAGCAAAATAAGAACAACTGGGAAGAGACCTTTTACGTTCACCTAGCTCGCAATTTTGGTTTTAAAATTAATGCACTTCCGTTTGAGATGCTGGCACGCTCACTGCCATTGCAGCATCTTGCAAAACATAAAAGTGAATTGTTTCAAATTGAAGCATTATTGTTTGGGCAAGCCGGTTTACTGCAAAGCGATTTTACTGATGAGTACCCGCAGCGTTTGCGTAAGGAATATGATTTTCTGAAATCAAAATTCGGTTTGGAGCCTATGGATGCACACCTGTGGAAGTTTATGCGTTTACGCCCTGTAAATTTCCCTACTATTCGCATTGCACAGTTTGCGCAGCTAGTAGTTAACAGCTCGCACCTTTTTTCAAAGCTTCTTGAAATAAAAAATGCAAAACAGGCTTATGATTTGTTTGATGTGGAGGCCGGTGAATACTGGAATACTCATTATATGTTTGATAAGGTTTCAGAGAAGGCAGAAAATGAAGAAGCATTAATACCATTTTTAAACTCAGGCATGGACAACAAAAAGCATCTTGGCAAAACATCAATAGAAAACATTTTCATTAACACAGTTATTCCATTTCTTTTTTATTACGGCAAACAAAAGGCAATTTCAAAAATTCAAAACCGCGCATTGGAACTACTGGAGAGCATTAGTGCCGAAAAAAATAATATCACGGATAAATGGACAGCTTTAAGTGTTAAATGTGAAAACGCCTACCAATCGCAGGCATTGATTCAGTTGTATAATTTTTACTGTTCGGAAAAAAAGTGTTTATTTTGTGCTGTAGGAAACAAAATTCTAAGACCCCAATAAATCAAGTGATAGAACAAATTAAAACATATTTCGAACGACAGGCTTTTGGAGTTTGCGATTGGCTGGGTGATAAAATGGGCATCAGGTCAGGCAATATCAGGCTGTTTTTTATCTATGCCTCTTTTCTTACTGTTGGTTCACCTATTATCATTTATTTGATTTTTGCATTCTGGCTAAGGTTAAAGAAAATGATAAACCGGCAGCGCAACTCGGTTTGGGATTTATAAGAAAGTACAAGGTTTGGAGTTTGAGGTTTGAGGTTGTTTATTTGTGAAGATGTTTCGCAAACAATAATTTCAATTGAAATAACTTCAAACTTCAAACCTCAGACTCCAAACCGAAATGCAAACAATTCTCGTTACAGGCACTAATGGATTACTGGGGCAGAAAATTCTTTACCAGTTAAAAGCCATGCCTGATGTACGTTTAATTGCATCTTCAAAAGGTGGCAATCGTACAAATGATAAAAACGGTTATGTTTATGTTGATTTGGATATAACAAACCAACAACAGCTCAAAGAAGTTTTCGATACCTACAAACCTGGCACCTTAATTAATACAGCAGCATTTACCAATGTTGACGGATGTGAATTAAATAAAGAAGCCTGCTGGAAATTAAATGTTGAAGCAGTAGCAGCACTGATTGAATTGTGCAGGAAACATAACACACACTTTATCCATTTGTCAACTGATTTTGTTTTTGACGGCACTGCCGGACCTTACAGCGAAGAAGACCAACCCAATCCACTGAGTTACTATGCAAAATCAAAATATGAATCAGAAAAACTTCTGATGCAAAGCGATTTGAAGTGGGCTATTATTCGCACCATAATTATTTACGGAGTAGTGGATGATCATCAAAGAAGCAATGTTGTATTATGGACAAAAAACTCATTAGAACAACAAAAGGATATTAATGTAATTACCGATCAGATTCGAATGCCAACCCTTGCAGAAGATCTTGCTGACGCATGTGTTCAATGTGCTTTGCGCAAAGCAACTGGTATTTATCATGTAAGTGGAAGAGAGTTGATGAGCATTTGGGAGTGTGTAAATATTGTTGCCGATTATTTTAAACTCGATAAAAAATATTTACATCCTATTACAACAGCATCATTAAAACAACCTGCTGCGCGTCCATTAGTCACGGGTTTCAAAATTGATAAAGCCATCCGTGATTTAAATTACAAGCCGCATAGTTTTTTGGAGGGATTAGGTATTGTCGCTAAACAACTTTAATTTTCCGATAAATTTAAATAACAATGAAAAAAATAATTGCATTTATGATAGCATGTTTTCTGCTATCGCAATTGAAAGCACAGGATACTTTTTCAATTGTTGCTATTGATACTGTTACAGGTGAGGTGGGCAGTGCCGGAGCATCGTGTATTGGAGTTGTAATGCCTTTTGCACCTCATGGCGCACAGGTTATAAGTGATGTAATACCGGGACTTGGTGCTGTTCATACGCAAGCGCAATACCTTGCAGCAAACCAGCAGAATGCACATACCCACATGTTAGCCGGTGATTCGGCACAACAAATTATTAGCTGGCTTACTTTTAATGACGCGCAGGGGAATGCTACTATAAGGCAATATGGAATAGTTCGATTTAAAAGTAACGGTTCGGCTGAAAGCGCTGCATTTACAGGCAATAACTGCATGAATTATAAAAATCATATTACCGGACCAAATTACAGCATACAGGGAAATATTTTACTCGGCCAGCAAATTCTTGACTCCATGGAAGCCCGTTTTATTAATGCTACGGGGACATTGGCAGATAAACTGATGGCTGCATTACAAGGTGCCAATGTGGTTGGTGCCGATACACGCTGTGCATCGAGCAACACTTCTTCGCTTTCTTCTTTTATTCGAGTTGCTCAGCCCACAGATAGTATCGGGAGTTATTATCTCGATCTGTATATGTCGTATCCAAATACTACGGGAACTATCTATGCAGTAGACCCGATAGATTCGCTGCAAACACTTTATAATATTTGGCAAACCAGTGCTGGAATAAATAATATGTCATTAGATAATAAATTGGTTAAGGTATTCAGAAAGTCAGATTCAATAATTTTTGATTTGAGTTTGATGCCAAACCTTCAGCACCTTTCCATAAAAATATTTGATTTAAGCAGCCGCGAAATATTTAAGACAAAAGTTAATTCTGAATTAACAGAATGGAAACCTTTCAGTCAGAAAAGCAACAATCAATTGTACCTCTACCAAATTTTAAAAGATAAGGAAATAGTGGCGAATGGAAAATTCATTTATTGAGAATTGCTGATCTTTTTCCGATGAGTTGATTAAAAAAATTTAATGCCAATCCACAGTAAGGCTCTCATTCATCCATGGAAGATTAATAATGCAAATATTCCAGGGCAGTTGATTTAACAATACGTCAACGCCAGATTTTTCAACTTTCAGCATCCAGCCATTTTCAATTTTTAATAGCTTAGCGTTTCGTTGTAAAAATGCTTCACGCAATCCGGCTATGCTTGTATTTTTTAAAGAACTCCATTGGCTAATAGTGTTATTTAACAGTTCATCACATGCTTTTATTGATGTATCATCAAACCTCATTTCAATGTCAGCAAATACACTTATATCCATCCCGCATAAAATTTTACATAAGGCAAGTTTATTATCATCATAATTCATGCTGCCCGTTGCAAGAAAGCCCAGGAATAAAACTGCTTTATCCCGCGAATCAATGTCAATCCATTTATTTTCTCTTGTGAGATATAACTCTTGAAAAAGACCAGGCAAAAATGGATGCAGTAAAACCAAGCCTGCATTCGAAATTTGAATTGACATTTTCTAATCAGACGTTAGCTTTGAATTTTGCATTTGTTGTGTAAAACGTAAAGTAATAAATTCAGCAGGGCGAACCGCAGCCATTCCGATTTCAATAATCAATTTACCTTCGAGAATATCCTGAGCTGTCATTGTTGCACCAAGCCCGCACTTAACATAGAAAGCATGTTCAGGTTTAATACCTGCAAGTGCTCCTTGACGCCACAAAACAGTTAAGTAATTTTCGAACATAGCGCTTACTTTAACCCATGTGTTGGCATCATTTGGTTCAAACACAAATTGCAAGGTTGCTTTTTTGGATGATTCTTCAACCATGATAAACAACCTGCGAACTGGAACGTAACGCCATTCATTGTTGTTGCCATCAAGTGTGCGTGCACCCCACACTAAAATTCCCTTTCCTGAAAAAGCGCGAATGGCATTAACTGATTTGCCTGAACCCGGATCAACATTCATATCACCTTGTTCTGCATCTGTAATAGTATCTGTAGTTTCATATACAGAATTAACAGAAAAATTTGCAGGAGCTTTCCATACACCACGGGTGCTGTCTACTTGCGCATATATTCCTGCTACTGCACAAGAAGGAGGTAATATTGGGTGAAGCTTATTTACTGCATTTAATGCAGCAGAATAATTAACAGTATCAATTTTGTTTGAAATAAATTTTCCGTTAAGTTCTTTTAATGTTTTTGATATTGCAGGGGCATTATCTGATTTAATATTTACCTTGATTTCTGTTTCATCATATTGATAATTATAAGTGGTTTTTAAATTAGGGTA